>JAPLTI010000093.1 GCA_026398285.1 Verrucomicrobiota bacterium | reverse complement strand
CTCTCTTCTCCGACTCATCTCTGCCCTCCTCTGCGAAATCAGCGAAGAGTGGCTCACCGGAAAAATCTACCTCAACATGAAACCTGCTGACCTGCCCCAAAAATAATTCTCAACTTTTACAGAATAAAAATTGCGCCGCCCGTGATTACCTCAGACCGGTATCGTCAAATCCGACGGAGGTCATTGAGAGAATTGGCCGGAGTTTCTGCAGTGTTGGCAATATCAAGCCGGAACAAGCGAGTCTATTGCCTCGTGAAACGCAGCCCGATTCCCATCTTGGACAGCTCTTGCCTGCTCGGAACTGATACACAGCGCCTTCTCTCTTTGGAGTGCGGGAATAGTGTAGAAATAGAAAAAATAGACAACTATCTGATGGGCATTTTTCTATACTGTAAAACACATCCTATTTTTTGGACCCGTCTTGCGGCCCGTTTGTCGTGGCTCGCCCTGATCGGAGCCGTCAGCTTGGGGCTCTGTGTTTGCATGACTTCGCTCCTCGGAATTGAGGTATGGAGTCAAAACATCAGTGATTCGACCGTTTCCATTCCCTGGCTTGTGATGCCAACTTTGCTGAGGTTCCAAAAATCTCCTAACTAACAAGTCACATCATACTACAGGAACGAATAATATAAAACCACTGATTACTCGGATGAACACGGATACGAAGAAATGGGCACGAGTGCATTCGCTGCGCGAATGGGGCAGGGTAAAACAAAAACTCTGCAAGCAGGCCTGCAAGATTTTTGCTTTTTTCTGCCAATCCCAGCTTGATGGGATCATCCGTGCCCATCTGAGAAATCCGTGGTTAGTTCTTCTCCAACCGCGCCCCGCCCGTTGGTTACTCAAAAAAACAATGAAGCCTGATGCTGATCCTGCGACTGGCGAACTGATTGTATTCCGATCTCTATGAATGAATCCAACCCCGACCCGAGTGATCCCACGCTCGATTCCGCGCTTCTATCGCACTTGGCCAAGTCCCGTTGCCGAGACACAAGGAGAGCTGTGTCGCTCAATCCGAACGCGCCATTGGAGGTTCTGCGGGCGCTTTGGCTGGAGTATCCGGAGTGTCTGCTGGAGAATCCGGTTTTGACTTTGTGGGAGGTCACCTTGCCGAGTGACATTCCAGATTTGATCGGGCAGCCGGTGCTCTTGGAGCTTTTTAATTCTCTGAGGGGCAGGAACGAATCCCTTCCCGAAATGCTTTTCAATCCGCGTCGACTGGGCTTGCTGGCGAGTGAGTCGCTGGATGAGTGGAACGCGTCCGTTTTCAAAATTTTTCCGATCGATTCCGACCCAGACATTAGAAAGACATTCATCCAAGCTGTGCAACCGCATCCAAGGTGCGAGTTTTTCTTCGACAAGGCCCCAGATGAAATCTGGCGGGCGCTCGCAAACGACCCTTGCAAGGAGGTGGTTCTCAAGTTTGCGGAGTTGATCGCAAAATACGAATTGGGAGAGAATCCGATGCGTCCTGTTTTTATCGAGTCCACGCTGTCACTGGCGCGCCGAAATAACCCGAAGATTCAACAAACGCTGGCACGGGGCGTCTATTTGCCGCCCGAGACTGTCGATCTCCTCATCGAAACAGGCGATGCGCGCACGAGAGCCCTCTTGACCGGCGCGCGGTTGGCATCACTCGCGGCGCAATTAAAACTGGCGGGCGATTCGGCGAAGGCGGTTCGCTTGGCCATGGCCAATGCGGCGACACAAGCTGGAGTGCTGCGCGCCTTCCGGATGGATGACGACCCGGCCGTGCTGAAAGCTGTGTTGGCCAATAAAAAGACGCCAAACGATGTGCGGTGCCGAATCGTCCGGGAAGCGGCTCCCGAGGTGCAGGAGGTGCTGTGCGATGCGGTGAACTATCTGGCGATACCGTTTTATTTCGAATGCAAGCCGCACCTGACAGCCAAAACTCGGGCAGGCATTTGCCAACGCGAGGGTCTCCACGCCGACATTATACTGGATTTGGTGCATGACGCCGAGGAGAGCGTGCGGATGGCCGTGGCTCTGGAGCTTGAAGCAAAAGCCCGCACTCATTTCCCGGTATTGATCGATAAGATTTTAAACGACTTTCTTCGGGATCCCTCGGAAAAAGTTCGCCTGGCGATTATCCCACTCACGGTCCTCACACAGGAACATGCCCACAAGTTGCTGTGCGACGCCTCGGAAAATGTCCGTGCCGCCATGGCAGCCCACTTGCTGAAAAAGCTCGGTGATTTCAGGCGCGAAAAAAGCTTGGCCAGCTATGAAGAGCTTTATTTGGAGTTCGCCTCCCAATTGACCGCGATGGCAGAGGACCCGTCGCACAAAGTCCGCCTGGCATTGGCTGCCGCCACCGAAACGCCACCGAATGCATTCTGGTCGCTCTATGAGGATCGGGACCATGTCGGCGTGGTCAACGCAGTCCACGCCTCGTTGCTACCGCTGGGATATTACATCGACGAAGGCGTCAAAATCACGCATCGAAAAAGACCCTCTCGAGATTTGGTGAAAAACTTGGCTCAATCCGAAAACCCGTTCCTGCGCCATATCGCCGCGAAGTCTCCGCATACAACAATCCGCGATCTGCGGCGCTTGTCATCGGATTTGAATCCTTATGTGGCCGAAGCTGCCTCGCACCGGCTCGAAGTCCGCGAATACTACCACGCGGTGCCTACTCCCGCACAACTTGACCCCTGCCCCGAATTAGCGGTGGCATAGCGGCACATTTTTGGCATTTTTGAAATCCCAACCAGCAACCTTTTTTTCCCTATGAGCAAAATCCGAAAAATCAAAGAAAAGAAATCCACACGCGGCGTGAGCACTCGCGCCGGAATAGAACGCATCTTCCGCATGGTGAGCCTGCTTCAGAATGCCAGCGAGTCAGGGAAAAAGATCACCTGCACAACGCTGCAGGAGGAATTCGAGGTGGACAGGGCCACCGTGCTCCGGGACATCAGATTCATCTGCGACCGGCTGGAAATGGATCTCGAATGGGATGCCCGCGAGGGGACATATGTGATCGAGGAGAACTCGAGGTTTCTGCCGCCGATGGAACTCAAGGACAAGGACTACCTCCTGCTTTCGTTCTTTCAGCAATGCCTGCTGCCCTACGAGGCCACCGAACTGGGACAGGAATTTCTGGCTTCGTTCGAGCGGATGTTCGGGATTTTTACAGGGTCGAAAAATTGGGATGCCTGGTCGGAGACGGTGCATTTCCGTTTCGCCGACAACCCGCCATCGAGCACGAAGGAGCTCAAGATTTTCAACATCCTGCACCGCGCGATCAAGGAACGCAAAGTCGTCGAATTTGATTACAAGAGCCCCAAGAATGCCGCTGCGAAGCACAAGTCGATCGAGCCGCATCTCATGGTCATGCACCATGGGCGCTTTTACTTTTACGGCACGGACACCAACACACGCCACCTCACGCCCTTTGCTTTCCCGCGCGTGAGCAACATCAAAGCGACCGCGCAAAAGTTCACAGCGAAGCCGGAGAAACATCCGCGCGACCTGCTGAAATTCAGCTTCGGCAGTGTCATCAGCGCCGATGCCCCCGAGGATGTGGTGCTGGAATTCGAGGCTGAAGTCGTGGAGCGCCTGAAGGAATCGACTTGGCATCCGCATCAAAAGCTGGAGGATCTCGCGGGCGGACGTGCCCGCCTGACGCTGCGGCTGAATTCCATCCTTGAAATCCAGCCCTGGATTCTCGGCTGGGGGCCGAAAGTGAAGGTGCTCGCACCGGCGAACCTCGCAGAATCGATTGCGACGAGCGCCCGCAAGATGGCTGCCCAATATGCCTGAGCGCTGGGTGGCGAGGACATTTCTGAGAGGTCTCGGCGCGGTGCTTCTGGCCATGGCTTTCGTTTTGGCGGGAGCCGCAGCGCAGTCGCCCGCCCAGGCGCCTGCGGCTGGCATCCATGAGGTGGAGGTCACGGGAAGCGGTGTGGATGATGACTCCGCGCTGAAGGCGGCCTTTGTCAAAGCGCTCGAGCGCACGGTCGGAACGCTGGTTTATTCCTCCACCACGACGAGGAACTTCCAGCTCGAGAGCGACGTGCAAAAGCTGCTCACCAATGGCTGCATCGAGTCCTACGACGAAATCTCATCGCGGAATGAAAACGGCGCGGTGGTCAAAACCATACGCGCCCGCGTGCGCCGCGGCGTGGTGGCTGATTTCATGCGACGCTCCGGCTACTCGGGGGCGGCAGACCTCAGCGACACCTGGGCGCGCCTTGCCACAAGCATTCGCGGAAAAAAACAGGCCCTCGACATGCTTCACGAGAAGATGCCGCAAATCCGCGATGCGCTCTACAAGGTCAGCCTCGTCGATCTGGCAAGCGGTCGCGAGGTCGATGGCAAGACCTTCACAGAGCCGTTCACTCAGGAAAACCTCGATGGCGATGTCGTCTGCGTGTGGGCCGCCGTGGTCAAACCCGACTGCCATTTCTGGGACACCCAAGCCGCGCCGCTGCTTGCGGCCTGCTTCGATGTGCTCTCCGAAAAAAAAGGCCGGCTCTTTGTAAACATGAACACCGGCGTCCCCTCGGTGCACGCCTATGGTGACGAAAACCCCGTTGTCTTCGGATCCTTTACCCGCGCGCCGATGCACCGCTGGCAGCGCCTGAAAAGAGGGTCCCCTCCCCCGTGGCACAATGCGCGTCCCATACCGCGACCGGAATCCGCTCCGCACTGCATCGCGCTCGAGACGCGCAGCATGAATCCCGATTGTCTCGACCTGTCCCTTTATTTTTTCACCGACGAAGTCTACCAACGCATCATGAATCCCCCCGAGGTGCGAAACGCCCAGGACGAACTGACCGCGCAACCGGAGCCCTTCGATGCCCTTCGCACCGGCCTGAGGGCGAATCTCACGCTCAAAGGCGGCGGGGAAAAAACCTTCACCGTCCGGCAAAACGCGCCGCTTTTTCGCCATTTCAGCCTTCCTTGGACGGGGAACATCCAAGCCAAATATTGCGGCCCGTATTTTCCTGCAGGCTCGTTTGCGAACGGTTGGGGCGAACAATCCCAATGGCCCTCTTGGAGTGGTCCTGTCAAACCCGCGAGAAACACACCGGGATTCGCACCATTCCTCATTCACCAAGGCCGCATTTCAAGAAGTGGATTTCCAAGTGAGGATATTTTAGCAAGCCCGAGTGCTACCGTTTTCGCTCGGATTATGATCCTTGGAGATGCCCTCGAGGGAAAAAACTTCGATCGGCATGCGTTCGGGTGTAGTCGTTTCTCCATGCACCTGACCGAAGCCTTTCGCTACCTTGATGACCTCCTGCGCACACGAGAGGTCGGGGACTTTCCACAGGCCATGAATGGACTTCAGGTCGAGAACTCGGGCGGCCTGACGCGAATTGGTGCAGCGGTGGATGCCACCGAGGCCGTGATCTGCGAAGCAGCCCAGGCCGGGGTGGATTTTTTAATCGTGCACCACGGCCTTTTCTGGAGCGGAGCCCAGAGGGTCACCGGCGCGGCCTACCGGAAGATGCGCTTGCTCATGGAGGCTGACATGGCGGTTTACAGCGCCCATCTGCCGTTGGATATCCATCCAGAGATAGGCAACAACGCACTTCTTGCTGCGGCCCTCGGACTCGAAAATGGCGTGCCGTTTTTTCCTACCGCCGGCCAAAATGTGGGATTGAAATTTGAAGCCGAAGTGAGCCGCGAAGTCTTGCGCGACCACTTGGCGAGAGCCGTCGGCGGGGCGGTGCATCTGGCTCCGGGCGGCCCGGTGCTGGCCAAGTGCATCGGCGTGGTCACAGGAGGCGCCGGCGGGGATATCGCAAAGGCCGCCGAAGCGGGGGTGGACACATTTATCACCGGCGAGGGGCCGCATTGGTCCTACACCGCAGCGGAGGAGTTGGGGGTGAATCTCTTTTACGCTGGCCACTACGCCACAGAGACCTTCGGCGTCAAAGCCGCAGCGGAACTGTTGGCAGGAAAGCTCGCTTTACCTTGGCAATTTATAGACCACCCGACAGGACTGTGATCAATCCTCCGAGTCAGCTGCGGAGAGGAGCTTGAAGGCCTTTTTCACATCGCTCACACGCAGGATAAGCAGACCCTTCTTGGCGCTGGGCATGGATGCGAGGTAGGCGTATTCGATGTTGACCTTAGATTTTGAAAGAAGACGCGCCACACGCGACAAGCTGCCCGGGCGGTTGTCATTTTCAATCATGAGCACTTCGCTATCCAGAACCAAGGTGCCACGGGATTCAAGCAACGCGATCGCCTTCTGCGTATCGCTCACCACCATACGAACAGAGGCGTGGTCCACCGTGTCGATAACGGTCAGACCATAAATATTGATATTCGCTTCTCCGAGGGCATCGCACAGCTCGGCGAGCGTTCCCGGGCGGTTGGCGATAAAGATGACGAGTTGTTCGACGATGCGCACATTTTTCATATGCCGCCACTTTCGCCATGCAGGCTGCCCGAGTCGATTGGAAAAAGGCGGGACTTGCCAGCGCCATCCAGCGGGGCGATGGATGGGGAATGCCGAATCCCAAAAAAAGCGGACGGAACAAGCCTTTGCAAAGTCGTTCCCACAGTAAGACAGACGATTCCCGCAAATCGCCGCGCCGCGGCGCAGCAAAGCCGCCCGCCGCGAAGCCATCAAAACGCAGCGGCACATTCCAAAAATCGACCGGTGAGCCCTCGCAGAAACTACGCGCCTCGATCCTGCGCCAAATCTCCCAACGCCCGCTGGACGCCGCCGGCATCGCTTCCGCCCTGAACCTCCCGCCGACTTGGAAAGGCAAACTCCTCCAACTTTTGAAGGAGATGGAGACGGCCGGCGACATCGCCCGCATCCGCAAGGACCGCTACATCATTCCCAAAGAAGCCGATCTTTTTACAGGTATCCTCCAGATGCACGCCAATGGCGGAGCGCATGTGCTCAATGAAAAGCAAGGCGAGCCAGACCTCTACATCCGGGCCGAGAATTGCTTCACCGCCATGCACGGCGACCGCGTCGTGGCGCGCATCTCAAGTCAACCCGAAGAACCAGGCTTTTTTTCCAGACCCGAGCGACGCCGCGAAGGCAAGGTCATCCGCGTCCTCACCCGCGCCAACGAAACCATCGTCGGCACACTCCAGCGCTCGAAAAACTTTTTCTATGTTGTCGCGGACGATCCGCGATTCGTCCAGAGCCTCTATGTCAAACCGCCCGCCCCGCCCCTTCTGGCAAAGGTCGGAGACAAGGTGGTGGCGAAACTCGACTCCTGGCCATCCCGCCATGTGAACCCCGAGGGACACCTCATCGAAATCCTCGGCCCGACCGGTGCGCCGGGCGTCGACATGCTCTCGATCATTCGCAAGCACAGGCTGCCACTGGAATTTCCCCATGATGTCCTGCGCGAGGCGGAGCGCGTGTCCATGGAAGTAGACCCCGCCGATGCCGCCAAGCGCGAGGATTTGCGTGACCGCTTTATTTTCACCATCGACCCGGATGATGCGAAGGACTTTGACGACGCCATCAATGTCGAGCGTATTCCCGACGGTTGGCGTGTCGGCATCCATATCGCCGATGTGTCCCACTATGTGAAACCCAAGTCCGCCCTCGACCGCGAGGCGCATACGCGGGGAAACAGCGTTTATCTCGCCGACAGGGTCATCCCGATGCTCCCCGAGGCTCTGAGCAACGGCATCTGCAGCCTCAAGCCGCAGGTCGACCGCATGGCGTTCTCCGTCTTCGCCGAGATCCTGCAGAGCGGAAAAATCCAATCCGTCCGCTTCGCCAAGACAGTCATCCGCAGCGCTGCGCGGCTCACCTACAAACAAGCGTTTGCCATTCTCGAGAAGCCGCCGAAAAAAGGCGACCTCCTCTCCGAGCGGGTCCACACCGCATGGGAACTCTCATCCCTCCTTCGAAAAAAGCGCTTCGCCGCCGGATCCCTCGATCTGGAATTTCCTGAAATCAAAGTCTGGCTCGACGAAACCGGCCGCCCCGTGCGGCTCGAGCGGGTGGAGAACGACATTTCCCACCAACTCATCGAGGAACTCATGCTCCTCGCGAACGAACTCGTCGCCCGCGAACTCAAGCACCGGAAGCAACCCGTTCGATGCTGCTGCGCTCGATGCAGCAGGCGATCTATACGCCGACCAACAGCGGGCACTTCGGCCTGGCGTTCGAGGCCTACACCCACTTCACCAGCCCCATCCGGCGCTACAGCGACCTCATCGTGCACCGCGCCCTCGAGCGCCAACTCGGACTCACCAAGAGCGGGCCGGATTCCTCCGCCCTCGGCGCCATGGCCGAACACATCTCCACCACCGAACGCTCCGCCGCCGATGCCGAAAAGGAATCTGTGCGCCTCAAAAAACTTGAATTCTTCCAACTCCAAACCACTGAAGGCAAACGCCAGAAATTCCGCGCCATGATTATGGATGTCCGGAATTTCGGCTTCTTCGTCGAGTTGCCCGAGTTTCTGCTCACAGGCCTCGTCCATGTTTCATCACTGGAAGGCGACTTCTACATCCACGAACCCTCGCGCGGACGCCTCTGCGGACGAAAAACCAAGAAAGTCTACCAGGTCGGCGACTTCCTGGAGGTCGCAGTCGACCGCGTAGATATGTTCAAGCAGCAGGTGGATTTCAAACCCGCCTGACCCCCACGCTTCATCGCGAAAAAGGTCTGACGAGATTTTTAAATTCCCTCTTGCCCCGTCTCCGCACGCCGACTACAAACACTGCCTTCACAATTCCTCCATTTCATGGGAAAAATTCTCATCATTGTCTCCATTGTTCTCGCTGCGGCATCCGCTGGTGTGGGCTTTGTAAATAGAAGCCACCTCCTTAAAACCAAGGATGACTTGGCTGCATCCCAGCAGGAGACCGTCACAGTCAAAAACAACCTCGAGGGAGAAATCAAAAAATACGTCGAGGCAGGCAAGACCATTTCCGAGCTTACCGCACAGAAGCAAAGCCTCGACTCCGACCTCGCCAAACAAAAAAGCGACCTCAGCGCAAAAACAACCCAGCTCACTGAGACACAATCGAAACTAACCAAGGCAGAAGGAGAGTTGGCCACGGCGAATACGGATATCCTCACCAAAGGGGAAAAAATCACCCAACTCGAATCTCAACTCGCCGCAGCGGCCACCGCCGTGCAGACGCCAGTCTCGACCGAGGAAGACAAAGCCCGCATCACCGAGCTTGAAACCCTGAACATCAAACTCGACGAGGATAACAAGAACCTCGAAGGCAAACTAGCTTCACTCCAAAAAGCCGCCCGCGAAAAAGAAACCAAGCAAGGCCTCACACGCGTCACTGGCCGCGTCCTTGCCGTGAATCAGGCATGGAACTTCGTAGTCCTCAGCCTCGGCAATAAAAGCGGCATCGATAGCAACATGGAATTTCTCGTAAAACGCGGCAGCACACTCATCGGCAAAGTCCGCACCACTACGGTCGAGCCTTCCACCTCCATTGCAGACATCATCCCAGCGAGCCTCGCTCGCGGACTCAGCATCCAACCCGGCGATGACATCATTTACCAAACTGCTCAAAATGAGAGCGCTGCTTTTTAGCCTTCTCATCCTATCGGCAGCCATCTTGACCGGCTGCGCCACGGACGAACCACGATCCGCTGCCCATGCCGAAGGCTCCCTTCCATGGAATCGCCCCGCCTCTTGGGAAGGCGCCGGAGCCCTCGGCTCCGCCATGCAAGGCACCCGCTAAGACAAAAGCCCACCGCTTGCCTATGGGAGGGGCATCGTCTCGCATGCCCCATTTTTCAACCGCAAAGCGGCGTCTGAGGATGGCGTGACAGTCTCGACCGCACAGGCGCAGGGCGCGCTTCGGGCGGTTTTGGGCAAGGTGGTGTTTGAGAGCAATTTCGCGCCTTCCGTGCTTGAAGCTTGGGTCATGCGGGACGATGACCCTCCGAGGCGTGTTTTTTTAGGAGGCGCTTTGAAGGATGGTGCGCAGGTTGCCGGTGATGCGGCCGTCGTAGAGGGCTTTGCCGATGATGGCGCCGTAGAGGCTGGGCATGGTGTTCAGGCGGCGCAGGTCGTTGGCGCAGGAGACTCCGCCGCTGGCGATGAGGTTGCAGCTCAGCAGGGAGAGCATTTTTTCCAACTCCGCGAAATTCGGCCCCTCGAGCATGCCGTCGGTGGCGATGTCGGTGTAGATGATTGTTCCTGCGCCGGCTTGCTGTGCAGCGAGTGCGAGGTCGGTGGCTGATGTGGCAGTGGTCTCGGTCCAACCCTTCACGGCGACCTTACCGCCATGGGCGTCAATGCCGACAGCGATGCGCTCGCCGCCGAACCGGGAACACATTTCCGCAATGGTTTCGGGGGATTGGCAGGCCTTGGTGCCGAGGATGACACGGCTTACGCCGGCATCGAAGGCGGCTTGGATTTTTTCGACACTGCGCATACCGCCGCCGAGTTCACAGGGAACCTTCACGGCGGCGCAGATCTTCGCCACGGCATCGAGATTCTGCGGTTCACCGGTGAAGGCGGCGTCGAGATCGACGATATGGAGCCAATCGGCGCCGGAGTCCTCCCACTTTTTGGCGAACGCCACGGGGTCAGAGGAATAAACGGTTTTCTCGGTGGCGAGTCCGCGCTTGAGGCGCACGACTTCGCCGCCCATGAGGTCGATGGCAGGCAGAAGAATCATAATGTCGAAAGAAAATTGCGAAGAAGGGCGAGTCCAGCGGACTGGCTTTTTTCAGGATGGAATTGCACCGCGTGCAGAGCTCCCGAGGAGACACCGGCGGCGAAGGAAATGCCGTAGTCGCTCCACGCGCTTACAAGCGAGGAGTCGGCGGGAGCGGGATAATACGAGTGCACGAAATACATCGAGACCTCGCCGGAGAGGCCGTTGTAGAGCGGCCCGGAGGTTTTCGAGAGCGTGTTCCAGCCCATGTGCGGAACCTTGAGGCCAACATCGGGAAATCGCACGACACGCCCTTTCAAAACGCCAAGCCCCTCCACGCCGGGGGATTCCTCACTGGATTCGAAGAGAAGCTGGTAGCCAAGGCAGATGCCGAGATAGGGACGACCGGAGAGCGCCCAGTCGCGGACGGGATTCCACAGCCCAGTGGCTCGGAGGTTCTCCGCACAATGCGCAAAGGCTCCCACGCCGGGGACGACTATGGCATCCACCCCGGCAAGGCCCGAGGGGTCGGTCACAAGACTGGGAGACGATCCTGAGGCTTCGAGAGCCTTGCACACGCTGCGAAGGTTGCCGCTGCCATAGTCAATGACACCGAGTTTTTTCCCACTCACAAGACACCCTTCGTGCTCGGAATGCCTTGAACGCGGGAGTCCACCGCTGTTGCCTGATCCAGCGCACGGGCGAGGGATTTGAAAACCCCCTCGGCCATGTGGTGGGCGTCACGACCGGCGAGGATGTCCACATGCAGGTTCATGCCGGCATGCACCGAGAGAGCACGCAGAAATTCTTCGACCAACTGGAACTCGAAATTGCCACCAATCGGCGAGACACGCTCCGGCGCATTATAGGCTAGGAACGGCCTGCCGCTCAGATCCACCACTGTGCGGACGAGGGCTTCATCCATCGGGACATAGAAAAAACCATATCTGCGTATACCCGCCTTGTCGCCGAGGGCCTGCGTGATGGCCTGCCCAAGCGCGATGCCGGTGTCCTCCACCGTGTGATGAAAATCCACATCGATATCACCCTTCGCGGTGACATCCAAATCCATGAGGCCGTGTTTTGAAAACAGGGTGAGCATGTGGTCGAAAAAAGCGATCCCGGTGGAAATGCGGGATGTGCCCGAACCATCGAGCTTGATGGCGAGTTGAATCGAGGTTTCGGAAGTCGTGCGCTGGATGGTTGCTTCGCGTGGCATGGGTGCAGTCAAACAGATGGCCCCGCCTTTGTGAAGACCGCTGAGTGGAACCTCATCGGCGTCTGTTTTGCGGGGCGCGTGAAGCCATCTCCCGCAGATGCGCCTTGTGATGACGCGGGCGGGGCTACTTTGTGTCTATGCGCTGGCCCGGCGATAGTAGACGGCGGTGTGGCCGACCTGCTGAACGAGGAGGGAACCGGTTTTGGCAGCGAGTTCTTTAGAGAGGGTTTTGCGTTCCTCTCTGAATCCTTCGAAGCGGATTTTCAGGATTTGATGCAGGTTCAGCTGCTCTTCGAGGGCGGCGAGAAACTCGGGGGTGGCTCCGGCTTTGCCGAGTTTGAGGACGGGTTTGAGGAGTTGGGCGCGGCTTTTAAGCTCACTGAGGCGTGGTTCGGACATGAATGACGGGCTCGCTCAGGCGGGCGAATCGGAGCGGCGGACGGGACGCTTGCGGATGGTGATGCGTTTCACGCGAGCTTCATCGGGTGGGCTCCATGTGACGAGTTCCGGG
>JAPLTI010000259.1 GCA_026398285.1 Verrucomicrobiota bacterium | reverse complement strand
GCCTCCAACACGCCATGTGCCACAGCGTCTATGTTTGGCGGTTCGATCCACTCGGCGAGGTTCGTTGCTGTGGCACGGAGGGCCGGATCGTCCAGCCATGGTTCGTTGGTGATGTTCAGTCCAAACCCAACGATGAGCATGCCGCTGGCGGGTTGCTCGATGAGAAGACCCGCCACTTTGCGCGGTCCGCACATGAGATCGTTCGGCCACCGAAGGCGCGCGGAGGCAATGCCGAGGCTTTTCAGGTAGCGCAGCAGGCACGCGCCAACGCGGAGTGAAAAACCCGCCCACTGCTCCGGCGTTCCAATCGCCGGCATCGCCGCCGAAATCCAGAGCCCGCCCTGTTGCGAAACAAACGCCCTCCCGAAACGCCCCCGGCCCTTGCTTTGCACATCCGCTCGCACCGCCGACCATGCCGGAAGTTCGCGACAAATGTCGTTCGTCGATCCAGCCGAGGGATAATGCCGCAACACCCACTCCGTTCCACACCCCGCCAGATATTTTTCCTCCTTAAAATTCACCCACCTAAACAAAACACTCCGGTAGCATTTACAAGATCAACAGAATCACTGGCACGCTGTTCGCGGCTTTGAGAGCTAAGTAAAATTAACACCCATATAGCCTTATTCGAAAATTCTCCGTGCTCTCTGTCCTCTGTGGTCAATCCCTTCTGACGCCCGCCTAAGAAAGACATTGCCCCTCGGGCGGTTTTGCAAAACATTACACCTCCTTTATTTTCATGAGCACCGACACACAGGAACCAAAGCCACTCAGCGCAAACGAAGTCCTCAAAGCCGCATCGCACCACCTGCGCGGCACGATTTCTCAGGAACTCGCCGACACCTCCACCGGAGCCATCGCCGAGGAGACCGGCCAGCTCACGAAATTCCACGGGCTTTATCTACAAGACGACCGCGACCTCCGCGTGGCACTCAAGAAGGCAGGAAAGGAAAAAGCCTTCTCCTTCATGCTCCGCGTGCGCCTGCCCGGCGGCAAAGCAACGCCCGCCCAGTGGCTCGTTCTCAACAAGCTCGCGGGGGATGTCTCCTCGCCCTCGCTCCGCCTCACCACGCGCCAGACCTTCCAATTCCATGGCGTGCTCAAGGGCAATGTGAAAAAGCTCGTTAAGGGCATGCACCAGGTTCTCCTCGATTCCATCGCCGCTTGTGGTGATGTGAACCGCAATGTCATGGCGCCGCCAAACCCCGAGCGCAGCGCGGCCGCCCAGCAGGTCTATGATGCCGCCGTCTCTTGGAGCGAATTTGCCCTTCCGAAAACACGCGCCTACCATGAGATCTACCTCGATGAGGAACTTGTCGCCGGCGGCGAGCCAGAGCGCGAGCCCATGTATGGCGACACCTACCTCCCGCGCAAATTCAAGACTGGCTTTGTGCTTCCTCCCTCAAATGATGTGGATGTCTTCTCGCAGGATCTCGGCTACATCGCGATCATCGAGGACGGCAAGCTCGTCGGCTACAATGTCACGGTCGGCGGCGGGCTTGGAATGAGCCATGGAAATGCCGAGACCTTCCCGCGCTTGGCGGATGTTCTGGGCTTCATCACGCCCGACCAGGTCAACCAAGTCGGAGAGGCCATCCTCACCACCCAGCGTGACTTCGGCGACCGCACGAACCGCAAGCATGCGCGTCTCAAATACACCATCGAGGATCGCGGCATCGCATGGTTTAAAGGCGAGGTCGAGAAACGCTCGGGCGTCACCTTCGGC
>JAPLTI010000326.1 GCA_026398285.1 Verrucomicrobiota bacterium | reverse complement strand
GAATTTGATCGTATTTTTCCATCCCAGCGTTTTCTCACAACCCTTCCTCCCCAACCACAAAATTCCGTGAAGAACCTAAAGCGGCGGGCGCACCGGATAACTTCTATGGCGTAGAATCGTGGATCGAATGGTCGCGGAATTTCCAACCTTACGGGCTGGAGGCTGCGGAGTATTTTGCGGGAGCAGGAAAAGCTGTGTCCTAAACATCATGAAAAAAAGCACTTGGAATAAATTCATAAGAACTGACGGTCAGTCTCCAGAATCACAACAGTTAATTTCTCTGAGAGACTCCAGCATAGCTTTTAACTCTCACTTTATTAGAGCTAATAAGCTTCAAGAATGTAGTAGAGTCACACTTTTTTGTGACTCCCAGAATTATCGAATAGGTTTTCAATTCCACTCAGATATGTCGGATAAAAACTCCTTTGCCTTATGCTCGGATGGTGGATCAAAAAAAACTGGCGATGGAAGAATTGCTCAGGTCTCCGCGCTTATAGCTCAGCATCGCTGGGTTAAAGCAAATGCAAGACTGAAAGAGCAAACAATGAAAAAATATACGCCTCAATGGAGTAGCGTCGACAGGTTATGGTTTATATCAATAAGGCCATCATTTGAGAATAAAGTAAGTTCAACAGATCAAATTGAGGCAGGACTTAAGGGAATTTATAGATATTGGGCTGACGGTCAAATAGTATACATTGGACGCGGCGATATCAAATCGAGAGGTAATGTCAGCAGTCGTGAGGATTGGCCCGTTGATGAAATTGAATTTTCGGTTATTGAAGAAAATGAAGATCAGGAAAAATGGGAATCAGTATGGCTTGATGAATTCAGAAACCAGCACGGCGTTTGGCCGCTATACAACCGAATTGGAGGTAAAAAAATTGAGATTTAAACATATTTAAAAAGAACGAAATATGACATAAAAAAAGAAAAATTCTTTCGTTTTGATGCATTTTGGTAATAGAAGCATGGGAAACGACTCCCCATTTTACTTTGCGCCCAACCACCTCTGACTTGGTGGCCTTTTTATCGTAAAAAGCAACTCCCTATGATTTTTTCAGCAGCCGAATTAAGTAAAAATTTCGCTACTTCTTTCTGTAATGTTTTTGATAGGTAACTAGCGAAGCGAGAGATATTCTTGCATCTGCCTCTCGGCTTCTATCTTTCCGGGGCGATTTTCTTCCTGGTCGGGAATGTCGGCGATGTTCTCAATCTTCCGCCGGTAATCCTCCGGTAGTCCGTGTTGCTCCGCGCCGCATAGGATCAAATCACGATACCAAGTGTAGGGCTTGAGCGACTCGTCGATCCTTTCCTTCCGGGCCAAATAGGTGGTGACATCACGACTGCCGGAATCTGTGTGAACTTGGATGGGAACTCGGTCATAGCCAGGGTTGTTTCCAGTGGCACCCTCATGTTTATCCAAGGCATGCCAGTGGTCAGGATCAAACTGGTAAACCACCCCGTGGACAATGTCTTCCAGATTGCCCGTCTGCACCAGATCTGCCTTGCCCGAGTCATCAATGCTAATTTTACGGAAACGCACTTCATAACCGCGAATCCATGCATTCGAGAAAAATTCCGCCGACTTCACCCGCTCCTTCAGGCGTTGCTCAAGCATATTCGAGCCATAAGCAAAATAGAGTTCGTATCGAGGTCGGAGTTCGTCAGCCATAGCTCAAAAGATGACAACAATCCCAATCCCCAGTCAACGACACCCGAGACCCGAGACCCGAGACCCGAGACCCGAGACCCGAGACCCGAGACCCGAGACCACGCCGCCCCAATGACAAACGAAAAACGACGCCCCTTATAGCCTCAACAATGACAAACAAGTCCAGAGCAGATAATAATAAAACTGAAACCTATGGACAAATGGCAATAAGTCCATATGTCATCAAATCCGAG
>JAPLTI010000213.1 GCA_026398285.1 Verrucomicrobiota bacterium | reverse complement strand
GGCAGGGTTTGCCTCAAGGGGGCATCGTCGCCACTTCCAGCCTACGCCGTAAAAACCAACTTCTCCTGCTGCGCCCCGATCTCCAGACAGCGGAAATCCGAGGCAACATGGGAACACGCCTCCGCAAACTCCTTGAAAGCGACACCCTCGACGGGCTCATTCTGGCAAAGGCGGCCATCAATCGCCTCGGATCGGACCTTATTCCAGAAGGAATCCGCGTGACTGTGATCGAGGAAATGCTCCCCGCTCCCGGCCAAGGCGCCATCGGCATCGAGTGTCTGGAGGATGATGCCGAAACGCTCCGTATTCTTTCCGCCATCCACCACGAAGACACCGCCCGCTGCGTCAATGCCGAGAGGGATTTTTTAAAGAACCTCGGCGGCGGATGCAGCCTACCCCTCGGCGCACGCGCAACCATCCAGGACGGCAAAGTGCACCTGCGCGCCGCACTCTTTCAAAACGGCGGAGTCGAATGGCTCGCGCAGTAATCAAAGCATAGAAATTAACCACAGAGAACACGGAGAACGCGGAGACAAGTATAAGTATTTGGGCGATTTTTTACTTCCTCGATTGCAGTTAATCCATCCACGCTCCTGTTCATCCTAAAAATCCTGTCATCCTGTCACCAAATCTGGTCTAAAAAAAACCATGCCCTGCCTCGACTACCCACTCGCTCAACTCCAAACCTACACAGGCACGAACCCACGACCTGCCGATTTTGATGACTACTGGGCGCGGGCTCTTGCAGATTTGGATTCCATCGATCCCAGGCCCGAGCTGAAACGCTCCGATGCCCTCCAATCCCGTAACAGCGAGATTTTCGACCTCACATTCACCAGCGTTGGCGGAGCGCGAATCTACGCGAAATATGTCCGCCCCAAGAATGCCGCCGCTCCACATCCAGCGATTCTGGAATTCCACGGCTACACTGGCAACAGTGGTGAATGGGCCAATAAACTCGGCTTCTCCGGCGAAGGCGTCGCGGTCGCAGCCATGGACTGCCGTGGCCAAGGCGGGCAAAGTCAGGATCCAGGCGGCACAACCGGAAATACCCACAACGGACACATCATTCGCGGCCTCTCCGATGGGCCTGAAAAACTTCTCTTCCGCAGCATCTTTCTCGACACCGTCCAACTCGCGCGTGTCGTGGCATCATTTGACGAAGTCGATGCCAACCGCCTCGCAACAAATGGCGGATCCCAAGGGGGAGCCCTCTCCATCGCCTGCGCCGCGCTCGAACCCCGCATCAAACGCTGCGTCTCGGTCTACCCCTTCCTCTCCGACTACCTGCGCGTGTGGAATATGGACCTCTGCAAGGACGCCTACGCCGAGTTGAAGACCTACATGAGGCACTTCGATCCCCTCTCCGAAGCACGGGACAAAATTTTCGAAACCCTCGGCTACATCGATGTCCACCACTTGGCTCCACGGATCGGAGCAGAGGTAATCATGGCCCTGACCCTGCAGGACGCCATCTGCCCGCCATCCACCCAATTCGCCGTCTTCAACAACATCCGCTCCCAGAAAACCCCGTTCATCTACGAGGATTTCGGCCACGAAGGCCTGCCACGCTTCGCAGATTCGGTGTTCGATTTTCTGACATTCGCGAAGTAAAGAGCGAGTCTCAGCGACGCCAAGTTGCCTTTCTCCAGAACTGAAGGGCAAAATTTTCAGTGTCGCTTACAAGAATAAACCCATCTGGAGAGAGTTTATTTGCGCTTGGAGAAAAACTTTTTGCTCTTGGAGAAATTGTTTTTGCCTTCGAACAGTCTCTTCTTGCCCTTGGAGAAACAGTTTTTCGTCTCAGAGAAATTGTTTTTGGCCTCTGGAAAGTCGAATCCATTCTGAGAGAAATTGTTTCTGGCATCAGAGAAATTCTTTTTGCTCTTGGAAAAATTCATTTCGCTTCCGGAGAAGTTCTTTTTGCCCTTAAACAAACTCTTTTTGGCCTCGGGGAAGTCGAATTCATGTTCAAGAAATTTGTTTGCCGTCGCGATGTGACGGAGCGGTGTTCAAGAATGATCGAGAGCTTTGATTTTCAGATTCCCATTCTGTGCGGTGAGTTCATGGCAGAAATGCCCACTTGAAACAACCCCACCAACAGCCTTAATGTTATCCCATGTGGACCACGCAAACCCTGAGCGAATCCCGCTCGAAGCATGTATTGAAACGCTCCGTGGACGCCTTGAAGCAGTTAGCCGCATTCAAGGCGGTCATACCTATTACCAAGAAGAACTCCGCATATTCAACGAAGTCGCCAACGAGCAAGGTTGGTTCCTCCCTTCCGCTCCAGCAGAGCTGAGCCTCCCGCCTTCGGACGAAGGCAACGAACACCAAGTTTGGTTTCGTGAAGCGCACGGAACTTTTCTCAAAGCAACATGGCCGGGCTTTTTCGGCCTGCGTGTGGTCTATCGTCCAGACGAGGAATCAAAGGCCTCGCCCATTGATTATCTGGAGCGATGGCTGCTTCACAACGCATTCTTCGCCGATCAGGTCCGTTTCCTAGGCGTTGTGCCAACCCCAGATGGCAACAGACTGATCGTTGAGCAGCCTGCCATCGCAGGCACCCCCGCAACGTGTGAAGCCTAGATTAAAGAGCAGTAGCCTGAATATCAATAATTAATTCCTGACTCATTTTACTCGCATAACATCATTAAAATGAGAATTATCCGCCACATATTCCACATGGTGTTCCTTCACGTGAGCTGCAGGGTTTTCCTTTGGATTTTTTATAAAAGCGGCAGGTGGAATTGTGTCTCTTGCCGGATTCTGTGAGCCAGAACATTCCTTGGATGGGGGATGCATGCCCGGATGCGGGTGATACCGCTTGAGCTGGAGAGGAAGGCTTGGTGAATGGAGTTGCGCTGGAGGGAAGGGGGACTGGCGCGCCTGCTGATCCATGTTTTTCGGTAGAATCGGATTGTGCTACTTGCTGGTTGCGACCTTTTTGAGGAATCCCCGGCAACTTTCTTAATTCCTGATTTTCCTTCTTCTGAGGCCCCTTTGGGGCAACTTGCGGAGTGGAGGGAGGAATAGTGGGAGATGGTTCGGCGGGGACATCCTTGATCGGCAGGAGGTTGGCGGAGGAAGTGGTCGTTACTCCGAACCGGGTGGAGATTTCGACGGAGTCGTCGGTGCAGTTGAGAATTTGAACGATGCTTCCAGCGCGGGCCTGAACGGCGCCGATGGGTTTGCCGTTTTGAACGATCGGGACATTTACCGATTCGATCAGGGTGGCACGCATTTGGGCACGGAAAGGGGTGACTTTAGGCGAGGCTGAGTTGGATTTGGAGGAGGTGGTCTTCTCGGAAGTGGTCAGCAGGTCGTTGGCTTGAAGCTGGGCAAGAAGAATGGCAGAAAAGAAGAAAAAATGTGCGGAAAGGCGGGATTTCATGTTGTGAGTTGGAAGGTGTCAGGGATGGGAATCCCTCATTATGCAATTGGGACCGGCAGGATGGAGGCGGCCGTTGAATGGATTTCAAGGAGTGGGGAAATTTTCAGCTCTTGTTGGTCTTTAGACTCGAATGGACTCATACTAATTAATAAGGAAGCGCTTTGGATTGGTTGCATTTTTATCCGGATTTCCAGCTGTGGCGGGGATCGTTTTTAGGATTCTTGAACTATGCGCCTGTAAAAAAACGCCTTGACTCCTGGGCTGATCGATTCCCAAAGTGCTTGTGTGAGACCTGATACGAGAGTTTCAATACCCGGTTTCCAGACGACACAGTGGAGCGTTGTTCGGAAGGCGATCGACGGTGACGAAATCAAGGCTCAGGAAGGGCTAACGGCCATCTGCAACACCTATTGGTATCCTCTCTACACCTTCCTTCGCCGGTCCGGCCAGAAGCCTGAAGACGCCGAGGATTTAGCCCAGAGTTTCTTTGAGCGTCTTATCAAGAAGAAAATTCTTGTCTCGGCGGACTCCTCGAAGGGCAAGTTGCGTCATTTTCTCATCGCCTGCCTTCGCAACCATGTCTCCGACGAACGCGACAAGGGGAGTGCCATGAAACGAGGCGCTGCTCTTGTTTCCTCGTTTGATGCCTTGAGCGCGGAGGAACGCTACAAGCTGGAGTCCTCCGATCACCTTTCCCCCGACCGGCTTTTCCAGCGCGAGTGGTCTCTAAGCATGCTCGGCATCGCCTTGGAGGCTCTCGAAATCGAATTCCGCGATGCTGGAAAGGGCGACCTTTTCAGGGAGCTTCGTCCTTTTTTGGGTTTCGGGCCGGAGCCCTCGGATCGCTATGGGGAGATTTCCGCCAGACTCGGAGTGGCTCCCGGCACCCTTAAAAGCCATGTGCACCGGATGCGGGAAAGATGGAGTGAACTCCTTTTCGAGATTGTCGGAAGCTCTCTGGACAACCCGACCGAGGAGGATATCCGCAACGAACTTCGCGAACTCCAGGGCTATGTTTGAAAAAGCGCCGACCGCAATTGACTTCCGGTTGGTGAAGAGACTCGACGCCCATTGTCTTTTTGAGCGCGCCTTGAGGAAAAAAAAGCCCTTCTTCCAGCGCCGCGAGCTCTTTTTTTACCTTGCGCTTCTCGCGGGGGGCTTTGCGCTCCTGTATGAAAATTGGCCAGTGGCTAGGCATCCTATCGAAACTTCAAGAAGTCCGGCAGACCCTCCCCTAGCCCTCGTTTCGCAGAGATCAAAGGTGGACACACCTCGCGCGGTCGAAGATCTGAAAGCCGCCGCCGCTGCGGGCGATATCGATGCCAAGATCGAACTCGGCGAACGCCATCTCAAGGGGCTCGGAGTCCCGCGCGACAAGGCCGCAGCCGCCCGTCTTTTCACGGAAGCGGCTGAGGTCGGTAGTGCCCGCGCCGACAGCCTTCTCCAGCTCCGCCTCCAAATCCAGTGCCTGGACCACAAGCGGGTCCACGACTACTGGCTTCCTCTGGCCGAGGCGGGCGACGCCGAAATCATGAGCGCCCTGGGCGAACTCTACATGCGCGGACGCGGCGTCCCAAAGGATCCTCTCAAGGCCATCAAATGGTTCGAGCGCTCAATCGAGGCCGGCTATTTGCCTGCCCATGTCCACCTCGTGAAAATGTATAGCGGCGGACGCGGCATCCCGCCCGACCCCGTGAAAAAAGTCCACCACCTGAGAAAGGGCGCTGAAGCGGGTCGATGGGACGCCATCAGCGAGCTCGCGTGGCATCTCCTCAACGGCGAGGGAGTGGAGCGCAATCCTGAAGAGGCCTTCGCCCTCGCCTTGCGCGCCGCCGAGGAAAGCGATCCCTCCTCCCGTGCCCTCGTCGGACGAATGTATGCCGAAGGGCTGGGCGTCCGCAAAAGCATCCCCGATGCCGTCTACTGGCTGCGCACGGCCGCCGATAACGGACTCACCAATGCCGACATCATGCTCGAGTCCCTGCTCAAAACCGGGAAACTTCCGCCCGAGGAGCGCTTGCCGAAATGCTTTGCCGATCTCCTTGCGGAAGCCGAGAAGGGCCGTGTCGTCGCGCGTCACGAGGTTGGTATTCTCTACATCCGTGGCCAGGGCACTCCGCGCG
>JAPLTI010000025.1:584-9966 GCA_026398285.1 Verrucomicrobiota bacterium | reverse complement strand
CAATGCACGACCACCAGAACGGCAGTCATCGAACTCTGCCCCATCATGACAAATCGCTCTTCAACAGCAGAATGGTCCGGATCAGGGATAATCATAGCCTCCATATCGTAAAAAACGGATTTTGCCTCTTCGAATGTGACTCCATGTTTGACGACATTCGAAGCCGCCTTTTTAGAGTCCCACTCAAAGAATAGTTCACTCATTCGAACTTAAAGCAATACAATGTATTTTTTCTGGTGCAAGCAGAATTTTAAAATATCTGACAGCATCCCTGCCGTTCGAGCTCAGAAATTTCGAACATCCCATGGCTGTAGCGGCTGTCTGGTGACTGCCGGGATTTCCCCTACCTTGGAACGCTGAGGTCCTCCTCGGCCCGCCGCGCCTCCCAAGCGCTGGGCATTTGAACCACAACCGAATGTCTGGGCGGGCATGAGGTGGAGCAACCTACGCTTGGCCCGAAGGGCGAAAGAGCGGGAGCGATTGAGTCAAACTGACCAAAAACCACGAAGAAAAACCACGAAAAATTCTCCCTCGAGACGCTCCCCATTCGTGAAAAATCGTGCACTTCCTAGTTGAAGAACCTAACTTACATCCGCAATAAACTTTCCATCAATGTTTTTTAACAAAATGAAAGAAAGTGTTGCCTGACCCCTAGTTTTATGAACGCAAAAGACCTGTGGGTTTTTATTAAATGACCACCGAGGACACCGAAAACACGGAGCTTGAGATTCAGTTTCGAAGAAGACAACCGCTTTGCGGCGGGTCTTGGCCGATTGTTCAGGAGTGGTTTTTGTGACGGCGGGAGTCCTTTTCAACCCGTGACGGTTTGTCACGGATTGATTGCAAGAGGGCTTGGCTTTGAATTGTGGCGAATTCGCCATATTTGCCCGCGAAATTGTGCGCAGGCCATTTCTGCGACAAGCCGTCGCAGAAGTTAGAAATTGCTCCTACCACACTTTCCACCACGGCTTGTCGCTGGCTTTCGCGTCGCCTTGGGCGGCGGGCGCTGTAGCGCCTGCGCCGCTGGCGTTGAAGGCTATGAGGTTTTCGGTGCTGCGGTCGAGTTTTGCTCGGCCGCTGGTGGCTTTGGTGACTTCTTGGCCGAGGCCGATATTGTCGAGGCGGGTTTCGACATCCAGGACGCTGATGCCTTGGGAGTCGAATTCGCGGGGCCAGACGGCGCTGATTTTTTCCGTGTCGGTGAAGTTGGTTTGGATTTTTTGGAAGTCTTCGGAGCTGATGCCTGTGAACTCCAGACGCTTCATCGCGCCGAGGTCGGTTTCGGTGACCCAGCGGGCGAGGATTTTGTTGAAGAGTGGCGGTGTGCCTTGGTTTTTTCCGGCGGTGCTGAGGACTTTCTGAATGACATCCCGCGCGGCCATTTCCTTGGAGTCGAGGTCGCTTTCCACATTTTCGGTGCCGGGCAATGCGGCAACGGCTACGACCTCGCCGGTCTCGGGGCGGATGGCGCGGAGTTCTCCACCGACGGAGAACACATGCTGGGGCAGGCTGCCGTAGAAGCTTTGCTTGCCGACATAGCGGGCCACGATGTTGCCTTCGATCAAGAAATCGCTCTTCTGCGAGATGCCTGCACTACGGAGCTTGGCGTTTTTATCGTTGCCGAGGATGGCATCGCGCTCGGCCATCTTGCTCTCCTGCCCGCTGGCGGTGCCGACATCCACGAGGTTGAATTGCAACTCTCTCGCCGTCTGCTCCATGATGCCCTGGGCGTATTTGGTCGGCGCGGGAGCGCCATCGATCTGCTCCTGCACATTGATCGAAACACGCGGCGCCCCCTTGAGAAGCACGATCTGGCGCAGGGCGAGCGTGTTCTTGGCACCCGGGGCACCTTTCTCCACATCGGCTTTCACCTTGACCGTGTAAATCTGATCCTTTCCGAGCCCGGAGCTGATGACCTTGTAGCTCTTCACATGCCCGAAGGCGGAGCTGAGGATGCGGTCGTAGTCCAGAGTGAAATCCGACACGCCGGTGGTGCTTAAGACATCGACGCCGGTTCCAACGCGCACCGCTTCGCGCAAGGCATCGGCCAGCGCCTGCTCGCGAGCGGTTTTCATATCGCCCGGCGCACGACCTTCGGCTTCGACGGAGGCGGCTTGGATTTGACCACAGAGGACACCGAGAACACAGAGGTTGAGAATGAGTTTTTTCATGGGTTAATTATTTAATTTTTTTGTGATTTTTATGATGTGAAAGCGCGAGTTATTTTAAGCGGGTAGCCTCCCAAGTGCGATCGGGAGTTACGATCCATTCCCAAGCATCTTGGGATAAAATTTTGATTTTGATATTCTGCTCTTGCTCACTTGTTTTAATGTGAAGTTGATTACCCTTAAGACTCCAAGTGCCACTGCTCAGTTTACTACCATCATCTGGGTTAAAGAGTTCCATAGTGCCATCGGCTTTGAAATGGTATCCATATGTTCGGATTTCCCATTTTCCGATAAGAATTTGCGAGTTTTTATCGAGCGAGTTTTGTCCTAATTCTTGCGAAGGGGCACCAAATTCTTTGCTTAGTTTCTGAAACTCGCTTTCGCGGCCGTTGGCTTTGCCGGTGGATGGGTTGATGGTGCCGGCGGTGATGATATCGGAAATGACCCAACGCCCTTTGTGTTGAGTGAAAACAAAAACCTTGGAGTAAGAGGGGGCTCCTTGGTGTTTGTAAACAACAGGAACGGCGATGTTTTCGCCGTCCGTTTCCGCGGGGCCTAAGCTGAGGAGTTTAGGGTCGGTGTCTTGGGTTTCGAGAATCGGGTCAGCTCCCCAGTAAATTGTTTCGCCCTCAGGAGGATTGCAGGCCTTGAGCCAGAGCGCGGCAAATTCGGGAGTGAAGAAGGTGTTCGGAATTTTCGGATCGCTGACATAATCCGTCTTGAGAAACGCCTTGGTCTTTTCCTCGCAGAGTTGGAGACTGCTCTTGGCAGGTTCAGCTGAAGAGGACAGCGTGAGCGATAAAAATCCAGCCAGGAAAATGTGGTTCAGAAGTTTTTTTTTCAAAGTATTATAAAGCTTCTAATCTCCTTCAAAGTTCTCAGGAAGGGCTTCTAATTCAATCTCGTAAGATTTTATTTTTGGCGGTTGGGTAGTGAAGTCTCTGCCAAGAATTGGCATATAGAGCTTTTTGTCGCCATTTGTGGCGCGCAAGCACCAAATGATCTTACCCTCTTTTTTATTGTAAGGCACTGGTCCCTTGAACTGAATCTCCATGTAGGTGCCTTTTTTACCAGCAGGAGATTCAATAATTTTTCCAGAAAAGTCACCAGTATCAATAGGCCCTTCCCCTTCAATAGGATGCTGGCGATACCTGCCTGTCACTTTTCCATCATTAATCTCCAGCGAGACGACCGTTTCACGATCGAGTCCGGTGTTAACATAAGTCGTTGGTTTCGCTGTGAGCCCGAGGGAAGTGCAAAAAATTAGCGCTAAAAAAATTGTAAGTCTTTTCATTTATCAATCCTGATTTGCGATCATTTGCTTAAGCTTTGCAATCTCCGCCTGGATTTTGCGAAGTTCGTCTGGATCGCCTGAATCTCCTTGGGTTTTAATTTGCTGCTCGCGCTGGGTGAGAGCGGCAAGTTGTTTTTGAAGCGAGGCACGCTGGGAGGTAAGAGAGCGGGTGTTGGCCTGCTCAAGAGCGAGGAGACCGCGATTCTGCTGCGTCTGTTGGGCAAGCAAGGATGTAGTGGAGCTGGCCGTGACGCATCCCGCCACGCTGAGCGTGGCGGGAGCGAGAATAGCGATGGTAGCCGAGCGAATTTTACGGGCTTTATTTTCCATAACAAAGATTTGTATCAAAGAAGAACCGTATCATTTGCTTGAGTGACGATCGCTGCCAATTTTGCTTTTTGGGCCTTGGCCGCCGCAAGTTCAGTTTGGTATTGAGCCTTGTCGGACTTTGTTGGCCAGCCTGCTTGGGCGAGAGCTTTCTCACGATTGGCGATGCGTGTATCCAAATCTTTTAGCTCGCGTGCACCTTCTTTTTTAACCAAACCAAGGGTCTTTTTGTCATTTTGACTCTTGGCGCGCTGCAATGCTGCGCTGAGTGTAGAATTGGTTTGTGCGAGGTGCTTGTTGTAAGCACGGGCACCCTCAAGGTATTTGGCGACCTGATCACGAGTCATGGCCTGAGCGACCAGTTTTTGGCCTTCTTTTTTACCTTGCTGATACCCTGCCATTCCTCCACCAACCGCACCAACTGTGCCGCCGATGGCTGCTCCTACCAAGGCGTCCTCAGGTTTATGACCGGCGGCTGTCATGGCGAGGAATGTTGCGCCGCCTGCGGCAAGTCCGCCGACCAAGGCTCCAACGGCGGCACCACTGATGCCTGTTTCCTTGAGGACTTGGGCCTCCAAATCTGAGGTCATGGGTTCGGACAAGGCACGCTGGGCGGTGCCTGTTGTGGTGCAGGATGTTTGGATAAGGATGGCTGCTGCTGCGGCAAGAGCGGTTGCTTTTTGGCCGAGCGACTTAATCAATGCGGAGGATTTCATTTTTGTTTTTTTATGTTTTGGGTTTTTGGTTGGGTTTATCAATACACAGGGGTGTAAGCCCTGTAGCGTTGAGATTCAAAGTCCTGCCGAATATCGGCTGGAGAAATGGCGATGCCTGTAAAGACGGCATTAATATGGCGCAAGATAACAGGTTGAACGAGTGAGGCTGCACGCTGGTCGCCTTGCAGGCGATATTGGCGACCGACTTCAATCTCCACGATGCGAGGTTGAAATTTTTTCAGTTTAAGCAAGGCATTGTAGTAGACTTGCGATGATTGTGAGGACATCCCCGATATTTCGGCTGCGCTTGCATCGGCTTCCGCGCGACCGCGGTATGCGGCAATGGTGCCCACACCTTCATTGGCCAGAACATCGAGTTTGCACATGGCGTAAGCATTGCGAAAAAGCGTTGCGACATCTGCAGGCATGTTTGGCTGAGGCTTCGGTGCGCGCGCTGTGGTATCAGAGTTATTGCAAGCAGTGAGAAGGACTGCTGCGAATATGACTAAAGCGACAGCAAAGTAATTTGCGGCACGGGTGATGGCGTTTGTCAGGGTGAGCATTGGTAGTTTTTAGTAGGATTCCGGAAGTTTGATTTTTTGTTTCAGGTGATTCATCGCGGAGACAGCTACATCGGCGTCTTTTTTAGATGCCGTCTTGAGAGCTTCGGACAACTCGGCTTCACGCAACGCGAGAGCCTTCCCAACGATGATACCATTACTGCCGGCGATTTGATTGAGTTCGGAAATGCTCTTGGATAGTTCCTCCGACTTAAGGGAAAGCTCCTTTTTGTAGGTGGCTATTTTCTCATTGAAGGAGCCATCGCTATTGACCTCCTCGAGGTCTTTGATTTGGTTCTGCCTTTTGGTGAGGATTTGCTGGGCGATGAAAGCAACCCTGACGGCTTCTGTAGAGCGTTTCTCCGCTTCCTTGACGAAGGCCTCTTCCTCGAGTCGCGCTTTCTCGGAGCGCGCGTCTCCAGCCAGCGCGAAGTCAAAGTCGCTCATATCCATCGAGCGCGTGGTCGTAGGGGTTTGTTGACCTGCTGTGAGATCTTTCACTCTTTTTGAGACATAATTCTCAAGCATCGCGATTGAGATTGGGCCTGCCTTTGCGGGGTGAGCTTCGCCTTTGAGGCCCTCGAGGAGCGCTTTGGTAAAGGCTCCATTTCCCCACTCCACTTTTTCTTGAGAAAGTTGTGTGCCAGTAGACGAAGCAAAAATCACTGAGCCATTTGGGGATTTCGCCTTTTGCCACCCGGCAAGCACGGCAGTGATCTCCGTGGAGATCGCCCCACCGCCGCCAATTCCTCCCGAGTGGCAGGCGTCAAGAAATACAATAGTCCGGGAAGGAAGACCTGTTGCAGTTGTCTGCACATCATCAAAGCCCACGCAAGAGCGACGGATTTTATCGTCATCGGCATCATGCGGCACAAAATAAAATTGTCCGCCCTCGGCTGTTCCGTGCCCAGCCAAGAAAATCATCACGGTGTCCTCCTTTTTTGCGGTTTCCTCCAACCAATCCAACGCATCGATGATATTGCTGCGCGTGGCCTGATCATTAAGAAGTGAACGAGCTTCCACCTTGTTGTAGAAGCCTCCTTCCTGAGTTGACGCCACCTGCACGAAGTCTTTGGCATCCTTGGCAGGAAGCTTGAGGGCGCCGACTGTATCGTCGTGATACTCCGAGACCCCGATAGAAAGAACGACTAAACGCCCCTCCTTCTTCGCGGCGCTTGCTGATCCAGTCCACTTCACGCGCACCGAAGCGATATGTTTTTTACCATCCAAGGAAGTGACAAGGACCTGGACTTCGCAGTCGCGCGGCGGGATATGCACGGTCTTCGTCTCGGCAATGGCAGACGAAGACGAAGATCCTGCAGATGCCTTCTCAGCCTGTTGTGGAGCGCTTCCTTTCACACTCATGCCGCGCGTGGCGGTGGCGTCGAGGCCATCGACTTTCATTTCCACCTTTGGGGACTGCCCGAAAACGGCCGTGTAGTAAGAATACTCCACATTGACCGTCTGTGCGCCAACTTCGCTTCCGGAAGAAGGTGAGAGAATTTTCAGTGCAGATTCGTCAGCCAAAGCTGCTGTGGAAAACGCCACAAAGCCTGCGGTAAAGAGGCTCTTGAGTATGTAAAGGCCGCTTAAAAATTTAAATTGGCATTGCATCCGCGCAATCAGAACGAAAGAAATTCGGGTGTCAATATTAATTCAAAAATGCCTCAGATTTTTTGACAATTCAGACTGAATAAAGCAAAATTTAGCGGGATTTTTAGGGCTTCGGGAAGGTGCTCACTACGATCGAATCTTGCGACCAGCGGGGAGGAGCGTCGGAGGATTCGGGGGCAGAGGCGACGGATTTATCAACGCCTTTGACTGCCATGCCTCGGGTGAGGACCTGGAAGGGGGCATCGGGCTCGGCCTTGGCGGCGTGTTGAGAAAATTGCTTATGGAGTTCGGAGGGTTTGGTGCAGGCGATGACTTCGACGACATCGGAGCCGTAGGGCGGGCCGATCTCGATCTCAAACCCGCTCTTGTGGGTGCCGGGGATATCGATGGCTTTGTTGGCGGGGATGAGCGTGTTGCTGCACCAGCGGTTGGGAAATAAGACGACGGTGGTGCCGTCGTTCTGATGGCAGAGGACGGCTATGTGGGCTTCTTGAGTGCTACGGACGCGGAAGGCGATGTTTTCGCCGCCTGCGTAGGCGCGCTTACCATCGACTGTGAAAATCTCGACGGGAAAATCCTTGGGCACCTTGGCGAGGCGGTCCTTGGCCATCTCTTGGACATTGGCACTGCTTTGCTCGATATTTTGCGGCTTGATAACGCCTTCCATCGGCTTGGATGAGGCTTCTGCTGCATCGGGCCAGATTTTTGCACGCACCTTGGATGTAGGTATGGCGAGGCGGGCTTTCTTGACTTCGCCGCCTTCAAGCCACGCCAGCTCGGCATACACTGTGACTTCGTCGCCGCTGGCATAAAAGCGGCCACGGATGATACCCTTCACGCCTTCGATAGTGACTTTTTCAACGCCAGTTCCTGGCTCCAGAATGCCTTTGCCTTGGAACTTGCCTTCCATCTGGAGATCAGCGAGACGATCCCGGGTCACGACCTTGAATTTCCCGGATTCACCGAGCGCGATTTCCAACTCGTCGCGGAGCATGGAGGAGAACGGCGACTGGAGGTCGGTGTTCTCATAGTTGAAGCTGCCCACAGCGATGTTCACCTTCTCACCAGGTGCTTCCTTGCCGAGTGTGCTGGCCAAATCCTTGAATGGATCATCCGCAGCGGATATTTCACCACAACCGAGTGCAAGGGTAAGCGCGAGGTAGAGCAACCGAAGGTTAGCCCGCAAGGCGAGACGAGCTGGAGCGAGCGAGTCAAAGGAAGCACAGAGGAGAAGAACTGTAGTTTTTGAAATTGGGTTGGTTTTTGTGAATCTCATTGGGTTTTTCTTATTTCATTCGCTCTTGCGGCTTGAATCGACCGACAAGTTGAGCATGGATGAGAATGAATTTGGCAGAAATACTTTATCAGCTGGGTTTTTTGTGATTACTTCAAACCCCGATAGGTATTTTTGCGCAAGCAGCAAATCAAGGGCCTTGGAATCGCCCACAACGGACTTCATGTATTCCAAGTAGGCATGTTCAGCATCGCGTGTTAATTCCAATGCCTTGGCTTGCCCTTCTGCTTTTAAAATTGCTGAATGCTTTTGCGCTTCGGCGATCATGACTTCGGCTTGGGCCTTGCCTTCGGCTTCAGCAACAATAGCCCTCCTCCTCCGTTCAGCATCGAGTTGCTGGAGCATTGCATCAGAGGTTTTTTGATCTGTCTTGAGCTCCTGAATTTCTACCCGGGTAAAAATGACTCCCCATTTCTTTCCACTATCCGATAACTGCGCTGAAATACGCTCATTAAGTTGTTGCCGAGTGGAAAGAACTTCATCAAGTTCAAGGCTGCCAATGTTTGCCCTGAGTGCATTTAAGGTTACATCAGAGACATTGATAGGCAGATTATCAACCTCGTAGATGGCTTTAACCGGGTCTGTGATCCGCCAATAAATTGAAGCGTTAGCGGTGACTTTGGCATTATCCTTGGTGTGACACTCCCTCGCTGGCGTATCTGTCTGCTGCTCGGTAAGTTCAATGAGAAATCCTTTTTTATTCGCATTGGATCCCCAGTTAGAGCCTTGAGAATCGACTCTCTTAATTCTTTCGAGGTAAGGAATCCTAAAGTTAATTCCTGAATTTTGTATCCTTGCGAATTTACCAAATCTCTCGATTACAACGCAGTGTGATTGAGGTATTGTATATATTATTTGCATGATGTTTTTTTATTTTATTTTTATTATTCCGTCTTGAAATCCTTTAACTTGAACTTCTCTGCCTTCCAGCATATCGCTCATTACCTCACAGGGCCATAAGTCGCCGTCTATCTGGATAAACCAACTGTTCTCAACATATCTTAATTTACCAGTGGCCCCGACCAAGCGTTCTGGACCATCAACATGCTTTGTTGGGGCTAAGTATTGGTTTACAATTTTTTGAAATACATTTTTCCAGATAGTAAAATGAAAGATAACCAAAGCAAACCAGGATATTAATGCTATTAATATTTTGTATAAAAATGGAACCTCAAGATTCCATGAAACTAAAAATGCAATTAGAACATAAGCAATAAAAGTTGGGAAATCGCTGGGAATAAAAAAATCCACAACTATGAGAATGATTGCTGTAACAATTACAATGTGATTAAAATCCATATATCTTCAACCTTTAACCTTTAGCGCGCGTCTTGGTCGGAGGTGGGGACGGAGAAGGTGTCTACGACTGTGGATGTGTCAGTTTCGATGACATCTTCTGTGGTGCTGGT
>JAPLTI010000025.1:0-577 GCA_026398285.1 Verrucomicrobiota bacterium | reverse complement strand
GTTTTTTGATTTTACCTTTTTTGGTCACGGTCTCGCTTGAGGCGGTCTGGCGACTTTGAGTCGTGCCAGGGCGCTGAGAAGCGGCCTGTTCGTCACTGATCGGGAGATTTTGTCTGGCGACGAGATTTGTTTGATTAAGGGAGGAGTTGTAGTTTGCAGGAGCTCCGCCGATCGCGGCTGGCTGGAAAGCGGTGGGTGGAGCGAAGCCCTCACCGCCGTAAGGATAGGGGCGCAATGGTGGGCGCTGTGTGCAAGCGCTGAGCAGGACAACTGAAGTCAGAAGTGAGAAGGAGGAAGTATGAAGTGGATTGCGAAGTTTCATGGACATGGAGGCTTGCGATATTGTGATGGCAGGGTTAAGTAGTGCTCATGGCCGATCTGATTTTTGAAGTAGTCCAAGAGTGTGATGGAGGGTTTGTCGCGGAATGTTTGACGGAGCCGATCGTCACGCAAGGCGATGACTGGGTTTCTCTGCGCGAGGCGGTGGCGGATGCGGTCAAGGGATATTTTTTTGATGCCCCCGAATCGATGCCTAAAGCCATCCGTCTGCATTTGGTGCGGGACGAGAGTTTTGCTC
>JAPLTI010000264.1 GCA_026398285.1 Verrucomicrobiota bacterium | reverse complement strand
TGCTCCACTCCCAATCAAGACAACCCGCTCATGACCGGCGTCTCCGAGTGCCCCGGTACCCCGATCCTCGGCTGTGATGTCTGGGAGCACGCCTACTACCTGAACTACCAAAACCGCCGTGCCGATTATCTCAAAGCCTGGTGGAATACGATCAACTGGTCCGCAGTCGAGAAAAACTTCGCCAACGCCTGATCAAGAATCGTTCATAAATTCAAACGCCCGACTGGAAACGGTCGGGCGTTTTTGTTTAAGTCCTCCGCTTTCACCATGGCTCACCTCAATTCAAACTACCTCAAACTCAAAGCGGGTTACCTTTTTCCCGAGATCAATCGCCGCGTCAAAGCCTTCACCGACGCCAACCCCGAAGGTGCGGCCCGACTCATTCGTTGCGGCATAGGCGATGTGACCGAGCCTCTACCTGTGGCCGTTCGTGAGGCCATGCACAAGGCGGTCGATGAAATGGGCGAGCGAGGCAGCTTCCGGGGATACGGTCCCGAACAGGGGTATGAGTTTCTGAGGCACGCTATCGCGGAAAACGACTACCGCTCGCGCGGGCTTGAGGTCGCGGATGACGAGATTTTTGTTTCCGATGGCTCCAAGTGCGACTGCGGAAACATCCTGGATATCTTTGGCGATAACAATCGCATCGCCGTGATGGACCCGGTTTATCCGGTCTATGTGGATACCAATGTCATGGCTGGACACACTGGCGAGGCTGATGAGAACGGCCTCTACAGCGGTTTGGTCTATCTGCCATGCAATGCGGAGAACGGCTTCGTTCCCGGGATTCCAAAAGAAAAAGTAGATCTCATTTACCTGTGCTACCCAAACAACCCCACAGGCGCCACTGCCACGCGCGCCCAGCTTACGGCTTGGGTCGAATACGCTCTCGCGAATGACGCGATCATCCTTTTCGACGCGGCTTACGAGGCCTACATCCGCGACCCTGAAATTCCGCATTCGATCTACGAAATCCCGGGAGCACGCCGATGCTGCATCGAGTTCCGCAGTTTCTCCAAGAATGGTGGATTCACCGGAGTCCGCTGCGCTTTTACCGTCCTTCCAAAAGAACTGAAATGCCGCACCGCCACAGGTGAAATGACGCCACTGCATCCGCTTTGGAACCGACGCTTCAGCACGAAATTCAATGGTGTGGGCTATGTGACCCAGCGCGCCGCCGAGTCCCTCTACTCGCCCGCCGGCAAAGAACAGGTCGCAGCACTCATCGAGCATTACATGGGCAACGCCGCCATCCTACGCGCGGCGGCAGAGAAATGCGGCCTCGCAACCCTCGGTGGAATCAACGCCCCCTATATCTGGGTCCGCGCTCCAAAACACCTCACCAGTTGGCAGGTCTTCGATAAAATGCTCCAAGAAGCCAATGTCGTCATCACCCCCGGCAGCGGCTTCGGCCCAGCCGGAGAAGGCTACTTCCGCATCTCCGCCTTCAACAGCCGGGCGAATGTGGAAGAGGTGGCAAAAAGATTGGAAAAAATTTGCTGGACATGAAGTCTCGTTTAGTGTGTATATGCGGCTAGTTTGACTAATCACTCATTCTATACCCGCAAAGAAAATATGAAACTCATTAAAAGACTTACAGCATTTACCCTCATCGAACTTTTAGTCGTTATTTCGATTATTGCTATTTTGGCTTCATTAGCTCTGCCAGCTATTACCGGAGCATTGGTTCGTGGTCAAATGACGCAATCTGTTAACAATATGAAGCAACTGCACTTGGTTGCGCAGCAGATGGCTATGGATTCTTCCGTATCAGGTGATACCAACATCGGATGGCCCGGTGACATGCCCACTCCTGGGTGGGATAAATGGGCCACAAATGTTGTTCCTGGCTACATGACAACAAATGATTTTGCAAAGATGGTATCCGCTCAAGGTGTGACGGCTCCACTAAATACTGCGCCAACCGGCCTGACCCCTGGAACCAAATCCGGAAGAGCGATCATCTTGTATAATGTGTCCGAGACAAACGATACCACTACCGTAATATTCTCGACTTCCAATTTCACCAACAACACAAGCGGAGGCACAGCGCCGTTGGCTGCTGCACTTCCGTATGGTGATAAAGGTTTTGTCGTCTTCCGTAAAGGTGGCGATGGTGCCGTCCTCAAAGGACTGCAAGCAGGACAAAGTAACATTGTAGGCGGCTTTTCGGGAACGGCCTACTAATACAGATGCGACTTAATTTTATTTATCCAGTTATGACCACAATCCAAAAAATCGAATCCGAACAATTCAAGTCCGACACGACCCCCTTCCAGGTTGGAGACACCATTAAAGTCCACACTCGCGTGGTGGAAGGCGACAAGGAGCGTATCCAGATTTACTCGGGTATCGTGATTGGCCGCAAGGGCGCTGGTATTAATGAAAACTTCACAGTTCGCCGTGTTTCCTACGGTGAGGGCGTGGAGCGCGTTTTTCCAATCCACTCACCTCGTATTGCTAAGATCGAAGTCGAGCGTCGTGGTGCAGTCCGCCGTGCCAAGCTGAACTACCTCCGTTCACGCAAAGGCAAATCGGCTACTACTGTCAAAGACCGCGCCTAAGACTCAAAGAGGGGGGCACGCCCGTCCCGAGCGTGTTCGACTGATGAGGTTGCTCAGCAACCCCATTCACAAAACTTAATAGGCATCATGCTTAACCGCACTGATGCCTATACTTTTTGTGGCACCCAACTCTTTCAGAAACGATAAGCTCGGTATGCCCTGCTCCCTCATTCACGAACAACGCCTATCCGCATTGGGCATCGAATTCATAGCAGGCATCGATGAAGCCGGTCGTGGACCACTCGCCGGCCCTGTTGTTGTAGGCGCAGTCATCCTCCCGCCGAACTTTGTTCTGAATGGGCTCAATGACTCCAAAAAACTCACCGCCAAAGCACGCGAACGACTCTACGCCGAAATCACGACGAATCTCGACATTCGCTGGACCTCCATCGCAATCTCCCCGCAGGAAATCGACCGCTTGAATATCCTCGGCGCAACGCACTCCGGGATGCGCGCAGTGGTCGAACAACTCTCGCCTCGCCCCGCCCACGCCCTCATCGATGGCCTTCCTGTCCTTCGTTTCCCATGCCCTCAGACCGCGCTGGTTGGCGGTGATGGCATAAGCCTCAGCATCGCGGCGGCCAGTATAATTGCCAAAGTCGAGCGTGACCGCATCATGCTCGAGTGCGACGGGCTCTACCCTGAGTATGGTTTTGCCAAGCATAAAGGCTACCCAACGCGCGAACACTTTGCCAAACTCCGCGCCCATGGCCCTTGTCCAATCCATCGCCGAAGTTTTGCGCCGGTTGCGCAGGCCGAACTCTGGTGAGGCGGCACACATCGCTCTCGGCAATGCAGGAGAGGACCTCGCCGCCGCCTATCTTCAGAGTCATGGGCACAAAATCCTCTACCGCAATTTCCGCGCACCACACGGTGGCGAGGTCGATATCGTTTGTCGCGACAAGCGCCATGGGGAGCTTGTTTTTGTTGAAGTCAAGACCCGGTCGATCGAGGAATTCGGCCGCCCGTCGGATGCGGTTGACGAAAAAAAACGCAGCCTCATTATTCGCGGCGCAATGAAATGGCTCCGCATGCTCGACATGCCAGATATCACTTACAGGTTCGACATCGTCGAGGTCGTCATGGGCCCGACCCGCGAAATCCGTCAGATCGAAAACGCCTTCAATACTCCAGACATCTTCTCGTTCTGATGTCCCTGCCTAAAAACTCTGCACCCTCCCGCCGCTCAACAAAAGGGGAGCACAGGCGTCCCGCCTGTGTATGGCAATGGTGCCGCAGTCCCAAAAAATCTCCTTTCCACAAAGTTTTCTAATGTCCGCAATCCCATCTCTCCTCTCCGCACAGGAAATCAAACTCGCCTACGGCAATCATGTCCTTCTCAACGGTGTCACGCTGACCGTTGCCCCAGGAGAAAAAGTCGGTCTCGTGGGGCGCAACGGCTGTGGCAAGACAAGCCTCCTCAAAATCCTCGCCGGAGCGAACGATCCCGACGCAGGCGAAATCTCCCGCCGCCGTGGACTCCGCACGGGTTACCTCCCGCAGGAATTCGAACTCGATCCCACACGAACGGTTCTCGAAAACATCGAGTCCGGCGCCGCCGATCTCGTGGAGTGGATGCGTCGCTACGAAAGCGGCGAGGGGAGCGATGCTGAGCTGCACGAGCTCCTTGAGCTTATCCAGCATGCGGATGGATGGAACCTCGAGACCCGCATCAAATCCCTTGCCGGTTCGCTGGACGCTCCTCCGCTTGATGCCTTGGTCGGGCCTCTCTCCGGCGGAGAGAAGCGCCGTGTCGCCCTCTGCCGTGCGCTGGCTTCCCAACCTGATCTCCTTCTTCTGGATGAACCCACGAACCACCTCGATGCCGAGTCGATCGACTGGCTCGAAGGCTTTCTCCAAAGCTTCCCCGGCGCGATCATCTTTGTGACGCACGACCGCTATTTTCTGGAAACCATCGCCACGCGCATCGTCGAAATCAGCTTCGGCCAAGCGTTCTCGCATCCGGGAAATTACACCGCCTATCTGGAATCCAAGGCCCTCCGGCAGCAGATCGTGGAGCAATCGGAGCGTCGCCGCCAACGATTCATAAAGGCCGAACTCGAATACGTGCGCGCCGGTGTCCGCGCCCAGCGTTCAAAATCCAAACACAGGCTGGAGTCATTCTATCAAGTCGCTGGACAAAGCGCCCCGCCGGAAGAACGCGAGATGGATCTTCTCATTCCTCCAGCTCCCGAAATCGGCAACACAGCTGTGGAACTTGTGAATGCAGGCGTCTCGGTCCCGCTTGGCGATTCCAAACGCTGGCTCTTCCGCAATCTAGATCTTTCACTTCGCCCAGGCCAATGCACTGGCATTGTCGGGCGAAATGGCGTCGGCAAAACCACGCTCCTTCGCATCTGTCTCGGCCAACAGGAACCCAGCGAAGGCAGCGCGACGGTAGGAAAGCGAGTTGTTTTCAACTACATTGATCAAAGCCGAGCTCAACTCAATGGCCTCGGCACCGTGATGGAGGAAATCGGCGGCACCAGCGGCATGGTCAAGTTCGGCACGCAAATGCTCACTGTGCGGTCCTACCTGCGACGGTTTTTGTTCGATGAATCTCGCGTGAACGAGCGTGTGGACAAGCTTTCAGGCGGCGAGCGGGCCCGCCTCATGCTCGCAAAGACCCTCTGCCGTGGCGGCAATGTCATCGTCCTCGACGAACCCACAAACGATCTCGACCTCAGTAGCCTCCGAATGCTCGAAGAAGCCCTCGCAGTCTTCGATGGGACAGTTCTTGTGGTCAGTCACGACCGCTACTTCCTGGACCGCATCTGCGACCAGATCGTCGCATTCGAGGAAGGCGGCATCCACATCCAGTCCGGAAATTATTCCTACTACCTGGAGAAGAAAAAAGATCGCGAGAAGCATTACAAAAATATCGGGCGCTCCTTTGAAGAGCCGGTTTCCAAGGCGCAGCCTACACCAGCACCCGCCGGCCGTAAGCTGACCTACAAGGAAAAAGCCGAACTGGAAGGAATGGAGCGGACGATCCTCGAAGCCGAGCAAGCGGCCGCAGCGCTCGAGAGCCTTCTCAACGATCCGAACTTCCACACCGAGCACGCCACCGAGGCAAAAGAAACCATTTCCAAACTTGAATCCGCCCGCGCCGAGATCGAACGCCTCTACGCACGCTGGGAGGAACTTTCCGCATTATGAGCAAAATCACTCCAGTCCCCGGTCAACGATGGGTCAGTGACACAGAACCCGAGCTTGGACTCGGAATTGTTCTGAAGAGCGAGTTTGGCCGGGCCGAGATTTTTTTTCCCGCTGCTGGGGAACACCGCCAATATGCACTCGGCAGCGCACCCGTTCGTCGGGTTGCCTTCAAGGAGGGTGACTCCGTCCGCACGCACTCCGGCGAGAGCCTTCATGTGGACTCCATAACCGATGCCGGTGGTCTGCTGACCTATCGCTGTGGGTCGAGGGATGTCGCCGAGGCGGAGCTTTCCGACAATATCACTTTTTCCAAACCCGAAGATCGTCTTCTCGCCGGACAGGTCGATGAACTCGAGCGCTTCAAGCTGCGCGTGGAGTGCCTGCACCGTCGCCGTGAGATGCGCCAGAGCCCGGTTCGCGGCTTTGCCGGTGGACGCGTGGACCTCATTCCGCATCAGATTTCCATCGCCGCCGATGTCTCCACCCGCATGAATCCTCGTGTCCTCCTCGCCGACGAGGTGGGCCTGGGGAAAACTATCGAGGCTGGGCTTATTCTTCATCGCCTGCACATAACAGGTCGCGCCAGCCGCATCCTGATTCTTCTGCCCCCTGCGTTGCTCAACCAGTGGTTCGTGGAAATGTTCCGCCGGTTCCAGATGTCTTTCAGTATTTTTGATGAAGACCGCTGCGCCTCGCTCGAACTCGAGGGAGCCAATCCCTTTCTCGACAGCCAGCTTGTCATTTGTGCTCTCGATTTTCTCTCGAAAAACCCGAAGCGAGCCGCTCAAGCGCGCGAGGCGGGTTGGGACCTTCTGGTGGTGGATGAGGCACACCATCTCCAATGGTCGCCGAAAGAAGCCGGGCTGGAATATCAGCTCGTCGAATCCCTCGCTGTCTCCGCATCCTCGCTTCTTCTTCTCACCGCGACCCCGCAGCAACTCGGTATGGAAGGCCATTTCGCGCGCCTCCGCCTGCTCGACCCCAACCGCTACGATGACCTGGATGCCTTTCTCACGGAATCCGACCACTACGAGTCCGTCGCAAAGTCCATCGACGCCTTGCTGTCGGGAAAAAAAATCCCCAACGCCTCGATTTTTAAAGGCACGCGCGTAGCTGGTCACTATGCCTACTTTTT
>JAPLTI010000086.1 GCA_026398285.1 Verrucomicrobiota bacterium | reverse complement strand
GGTCGTAAAGAAGGCCGACAGGAAGGTCTGATTTTCTCCCAGCAACAAGCCATTCTCGAAGCGTTGGAAATCCGCTTCCAGCGAGTGCCAGAGGGTCTGCGTGAGGAAATAGAGACAATCATCGACACCAAAAAACTTACGCACCTTCTCAGGGCCGCGATTACAAGCGCCGACCTCGAATCCTTCGCGGTTGAGCTTTAAGCTCCGCGCGGCAGCGCGCTCGTTGATTCAAGGTAGGGTCGGCGCGCCGCCGCTGACCCATTTGCGCGACAACGCCGCCATCGCATCAGGCAGGAACGCCGCTTTGCGGCTGAAGTTTGGGACGCCAAGGGCCTGGCGTCCCTACCCCAGGATCACGAGGACGCCGCTGCGCGGCTGAAACTTGGGTCATGCGAGGACGATGAACCCTCCCAAGATACCAAAACGCGCTGCCGCGCGGGTTTGTAGCGGCTGTCTATGACTGCCGAATCGGAGCCCCCTCCGCTGCTCACAGAGACGCCGCCACAGCAACCGCGCGGCAGCGCGCAGCCAGACCTGTCACGCCGGAGTCGCAAAGCGCGTAGGCGGATCCCCCCAAAAAATGATTCTGTCATCCATCATTCTGTCGAACCTCCCAGCCGCTCGCAGAGTCGTTTTCAGAGCCCTCACTACTCGAAAAAACAGCCCCTTTTTCCCGTTTTTACAAAAAATGTCCGTTTTCTTAAACAGATGTCCATTTTTTATAACTCATTTCACTGGATTTGAATCAATTCCAAGCGAAAATTGATCCTATGAATCCCCAGTCATTCATAAAATCCCCGGGACATTTCTTTGCCAACCAAAGCACGCGCATCCTTTGCTGGTGCGCCTCGCTAGGCTTTTTGCTTGCCTACCATGCCGTGCAAGCTGGCACGACTTGGGATGGCGGCGGAGGTGCCACGACCAACATCGACACTGCGGCCAACTGGGATTCCGACACTCTTCCTACTTCACTCACCGATGGCACGCAGACCCTCACCTTCGGCACCAATGGTAGCACCGCCACCATCAACACGAATGTTAATGCTCTGGGCCTTGTGATCAACCGTGACGCCGCATTCACGATTGCCAATGGCGCGGGCAATCTGACCATCGGCAACGGCACAGTTGGCACCATAACGGTCACTGCGGGCGGCAACACCGCACGCACCCATACGATCAGCGAAAGCAATCTCATCTTGGCTGGCAATCAGACTTGGTCTGTTTCAAATACGGGCGTCGGTTCCAGCAACATGCAGTTGACGGTCAGCGGCAACATTAGCGGAAATTTTGGGATCATCAAAACTGGTAATGCTGGCGTTTTGAAACTCACCGGCAACAACAGCTTCACCGGCGGAGTCATCCATCGTGAAGGGTTTTTGAATCTGGGAAATGCCAATGCCCTGGGCAGCGGAACTCTGACTATCGGTGACAATACCTCTAGCAACAGCACTGCATCGGTGACCGTGAACTTTGATGACGCAAGCCTCACCTACAACAACGACATCACCCTCGTCCACAACGGGCAGGCCCAGCCGAGGACGATCCAATCCCGGCAAACCAATACGAGTCTAAATGGAACGATTACCTTGTCGGGATTGGGGAATATAGTTTTTTCAGCCGGCGCAAACCAGCAGCTTACTATCAATGGAAAGATCACCGGCTCCACCCCTGGACTCGCAATCAGCTTGATGAACAACGGCGTTGGCACCGTGCTGCTCACCAATTCGGCCAACGACTTCAATTCAGGGGTTACCAACTCTTTGATCGTGGCGCGAGGCACCCTGCTGCTCCAGGGCAGCGACAACGCCAACGGCACGGCCGGCATCCTCGGCAGAGGCACAGGAAATTTGACCGTGAACGGAGGCAGTAACGCAAACGAAAACGCGCAGGTCCTCATCACCAATGGCGACTTCACCATCGCCCGCGTCGTCAACATGAATCAGGCTTCAACGGCCTCAACCTTCAACACCCTTGGTGGCAACACGGCGAATAACACCACCTTCTCCGGAGCCATCACCATAGCTGCCGGCAGCAATACCACCAATCAGCTCACCGCAGCAACCGGCGGCACGGTCAACTTCACCGGCGTCATCTCCGGCACGGCGACGAACGGACTCAGCAAGATCGGCAACGGCAGGGCGGTTCTCACAGGTAGCAACACCTACGCTGGCGCAACGGCTATAAATGCCGGTGCGCTGAATGTCCAGAATGCCAACGCGCTTGGCGGCACAGCAAATGGCACGACGGTCGCCACCGGTGCAGCCTTGCAACTCCAAGGCGGTATCACAGTGGGCGCCGAAGCCCTTTCGCTCTCCGGCACCGGCGTGACCTCCGATGGTTCCCTACGCAACATTTCCGGCAACAACACCTACGGCGGCGCCATTACCCTCGCCACAGCCGCCCGCATCAACTCGGATGCCGGTCTGCTCACCCTCACCGGCGGCATCAGTGGCACACAAGACCTCACCATCGGCGGCGCGGGAAATACAACGATCAGCAGTGTGATCGGCACCAGCTCGGGAACGCTCACCAAAGACGGCAGCGGCACGCTCACTCTCTCTGGCAATAACACCTATACCGGAGCCACGACGATCAGCGCCGGCACACTGCAGTTTGCCAAGGCGGCCTCCCTCTACAATGGCACCGCAGCGAGTTGGACAACCTCCAACATCACGGTGAATTCAGGAGCCACGCTCGCCCTAAATGTCGGAGGCACGGGAGAGTTCACCACTGGCAATGTGACGACAATCTTGGGCCTTGCCACCAGCATTAACAACAATGGTCTGCGTGGCGGGTCTCAAATTGCATTCGACACGACGAATGCTTCGGGCGGAACATTCATCATCAACGATAATATTGTGAATTCCTCCGGCACGGGAAATGGAACGCTTGGCCTCGTCAAGCTGGGTGCCAATACACTCACTCTGAATGGAACAAACACCTACACCGGAGCCACGACGATCAGCGCCGGCACACTGCAGTTTGCCAGGGCAGCCTCTCTCTACAATGGCACTGCAGCGAGTTGGACAACATCCAACATCACGGTGAATTCAGGAGCCACGCTTGCTCTCAATGTTGGAGGCACGGGTGAGTTCACAACCGGCAATGTGACGACAATCTTGGGCCTTGCCACCAGCATTAACAACAATGGTCTGCTCGGTGGATCTCAAATTGCATTCGACACGACGAACGCTTCAGGCGGCACATTCACCATAAACGATAATATTGTGAATTCCTCCGGCACGGGAAATGGAACACTTGGCCTCGTCAAGCTGGGTAGCAATACCCTCATTCTCACTGCCAACAACACCTACACCGGCAACACGACGATCAGCGGCGGCACGCTGCAAGTGGGCGCAGGTTCCACCGCAGGCGCTCTGGGCAGCGGCGCTGTCGTCAACAACGGGGCTCTTGTCTTCAACCGCAGCGACAACATCACCGTGGCAAACAATATCAGCGGCACGGGCAGCCTCACTCAAAATGCATCGAGCATTCTCACCCTCAATGGCACGAACACCTACTCCGGCCTCACCAACATTTCCGGAAATGGTGTCATCGATGTGGGCACCATCTCGAGCAACGCCATACCGAGCGGCAGTGGCATCCTCATCGGCAGTTCGAATGCTACAAGCGGCATTTACGGTATCCTGCAAGGAAATGGCAACCTGACCCGCAGCCTCTCCGGTTTGGCAACACCGAGTTCTGGTCAAATTTCCGGTGCAGCCGGAGGCTTTGCCGCCCGAGGTGGCCAACTCACAATCACTTTTGGAAACAACGCCAGCACGGAACTTGGTTTAACCCAAGCAGGTTATGCTTTTGGCAACAACTTCGTTTTTGGATCCTCCACGGCCGACAGCAAGGTCCTTTTGCAAAACAATATCAATTTGGGTAGCAGCTCCCCGAGGAACATCACGGTCAACGCAGGCGTGGGCGGCGATGCCGCGACATCCGTGGAATTCTCCGGCGTGATCCGAAATTCTGCGAGCACAGGTGCAGCTCAAATAAACAAAAATGGCAATGGCATGCTCATTCTCAGCAATGCCAGCAACTCGTTTAATGGATCCGTTTCCATCAACAATGGAACGGTCTCCGTCAACCGCATCAATAGCGTAGGCGGTGGCAACAGCGTGCTGGGTGCGGCTGCGACGGCGACAGAAGGCACGATTGCCCTTGGCAGCACCACCTCTACCGGGCGCCTCCTCTACACGGGATCAGGCGATACAACCGACCGGGTCATCAATCTGCTAGGCACCACAGGCGGTGGCATCATCGACCAATCCGGCCTTGGAACACTGAAATTCACCAGCAACTTCACAGCCACAGGATCGGGAAGCAAGACACTGACTTTGCAAGGATCCACAGCCGGCATCGGCGAAATCTCCGGGGCAGTGGTCAACAACAGCGCTGCAAACACCACCAGTCTCACCAAAAACGGCACCGGCACTTGGGTGCTCTCGGGAGTGAACACCTACACAGGCGCAACAACGATCAACGCCGGGACTCTGAGCATCGCCGCAATCACCAACGGAACAGTCGCGGGCGCCCTTGGCAACTCGACCAATGCCGTAGGCAACCTCGTCCTTGGCGGAGGCACCTTGGAATACACAGGTTCTGCAAATGGCGCTACCGACCGCAACTTCACCCTCACCGCAGGCACCACAAGTGGTATCAGTGTTACAAATTCCAGTGCGGCTTTGACCATTTCCGGAACATCAGCAACGACAAGTGGTGCGCTTACCAAAGCGGGTTCTGGCACACTCATTCTCTCGGGAAACAACACCTACTCTGGCGGCACAACCATCAATGCGGGCACACTGGAAATCGCCTCCACTGGCCGCCTCGGTGGTGGCAACTACTCCGCAAGCGTCACCAA
>JAPLTI010000260.1 GCA_026398285.1 Verrucomicrobiota bacterium | reverse complement strand
ACGTATTGCCTGCCGCTTCGTGCCGTTTCTTCTGCCACGAAGTCCAAAGCGACACAGGAATGAAGGGATCCGGTTCCAGGCGTTGGCGAATCCTCTCCTGGATCGGCCCGGCGATGAGCAGAATCGCGGCGACCACGGTGAACGAGAGCTGGAATCCTGGATTGAAAAGTTCATTCGTCGATTGCGCCAGAATGACGAATGCCGCCGCGCACAGGGAATTCAAGGCGATGGGTTGTCGCCACGAAACCATGCCAATCAGAAAAATCGCCGTCATCGTCGCCGCGCGGATGCTCGAGGGTTTCCAGCCCGTGAGCAATGCGTAGAAAAAGAGGGCAGGAATGATCACGCATGTGGCCGTGCCGCGCTGGATGCCAACGATTCGAAACGCCTGCCAGAGGATCACAGCAATCATTCCCACGTGAAGACCCGACACGGAAAAAAGATGGAAAGTTCCTGTTTGCCGGAATTCATCCTGCAGCGTATCGGGGATGTCCGAGGTCACTCCCAGCACGATACCGGCGAGAAGATTGCAAACGAGTGGATCATCCGAAATGCCCTCCCGCAGGGTCGCCTCCATCCACTTTCGACAGGCGACGGCGAGGCGCGGAAGCGAGAACCCCCTCGCGGGAGCGGTTATTTCCAAATCCTTCGGGGATGTGGCCACGAGTTCACATGTGATGCCGCGCAGCTCCATGACACGCCGCGCGTCGAATTGGCTGGGATTTCGTGGAGGGGCAATCGGACGCAGGCTGCCGATGAGGCGCACCGAGTCCTCGAGGCCGGGCGTCACAGCAGGAACGACCGCCAGGATGTCGCAGGGGAGGTCGATTTTTTGCCCGTCCATCTCGATGCGCGTCGCCTCAACGACAAAGCGGGCTTTTCCACTCGCGCTCACCGAGGGTTCGGTGCGAACGATTCCCTCGATGAGTGCCACTTGCGGCGCGGCTCCGAGCTTTTCAGCGAGCCGCGCTGCGGACGACTCGCGGGTTTGCATGACTTGCAGCGCAGCGAACAAAAACATCACAGCGGCATAAACACAGGCGCTCCGGCGGAGCAGACCCCACGCCGCGAGGGCTACGACAGTCAGAAGGAGAAATATTCCCGATTCAACAGGGCTCAACCAAGCCCCGAGAACGCCAGCGGCGGCTGCGCCTGCCAAGCCTAGGAAGGGCAGGCGCTGATGCCAAAGCGGGGCTTTTGCAGTCACGCTCCGAACAGCCTTGCGGCGGCGTTAGTTGAAAGAAAACGGGCTGTAGAGGGATTCCTCGTAGCCGGAGTTGTAGAAGCCATCGATCGCCGGCTCGTTATAGGCGAAGGGTTGTTCATCCTGATAGAGCCGCGAGTTGGTCCTCTCACCGGGGGAGCGCGGCCCGGCAGTGTTTTGCGGAGCGGGCGAATGGCCGTAGAATCCGCGTGTGTTTGAAAGAAACCCGAGCAACTGCGCATCGGCGCCGGCGGATTTCAGGGCCGACATTTCGCTGGGGGAGAAATTGCACACCTGCCGCGTGCTGTTCAGATAGGCGATGATTTTGTCATCCGGCACATTGCTGGCGACGAGATTGCGAATGTCGAAAAAATCGAGCTTCTCGCCCGCGGACATTTTGGATGTCGTCGAAGAGGCCACGCCGCGCGAGGTCGCGGCCGAGAGCACGGCGGGATTGACTTGGGATGTGCTTGAGCAGGCGGAAAGCAAAAGTGCGAGTGGAGCGAGAAAAAGCAGGGTGATGCGTTGCATGGTGTTTGGCCTTTCTTCAGGCGCTGAAGGACTACCCGAGCATCGGGCGGATGGCAATGACTTCGCTAAT
>JAPLTI010000372.1 GCA_026398285.1 Verrucomicrobiota bacterium | reverse complement strand
GAATGGCGTGAGCACCAGTCGCGCTGTGAGGATTTACAAGACCTACGGCGACGAGGCAGTCGAGAAAGTGCGCGCCAATCCCTATCTCCTCGCACGCGACATTTCCGGCATCGGCTTCAAGACCGCCGATGACATAGCCCGCAAGCTCGGCATTCCAGAGGACTCGATTCTGCGAGCCCGCGCGGGACTCTCCCACGCGCTCTCGGAGGCCGGGGGCAACGGCCACTGTGCGCTGCCCAAGGATATTCTCCTCAAAAATGCGGCAGAGCTGTTGGCGATGGATTCCCTCATTTTACAGCGCGCCTTGTCGGAGGTGCTTGCCGAGGGCGAATTGGAGGAGGATGGCATAACCGGTGAGGATTTGATTTTTCTCCCGTCGATCCGGCGTGCCGAAGTCGAGGTCGCATCGCGTCTTGCCCGATTGGCGCGCGGCAAGGCGGAATATCCCGAGATCGATGCCGACAAGGCGATCGCCTGGTTGAAGCAGAAAAAAACCATCGATCTGGCTCCCAGCCAAGCCGAGGCCCTGCGCCGGGCTCTTTGTTCGCGCGTCTTGGTGATCACAGGCGGCCCGGGCGTCGGCAAAACGACTTTGGTGAATTCCATCCTCACCCTGCTTCGTGCCAAACAGGTCAAGTGCCTCCTCTGCGCCCCAACGGGCCGCGCGGCGAAGCGCCTCTCCGAAAGCACCGGTCTCGAGGCCAAAACCATCCACCGTCTTCTCGAATACCAGAACTCCGGTTTTTCCAGGAATGCCTCGAACCCGCTCGATTGCGATCTCTTGGTGGCGGACGAAACATCCATGATGGATGTGCAGTTGATGTCCAAGCTCCTCCAAGCGCTGCCGGCCCGCGCGCATTTGATTTTAGTGGGCGATGTGGACCAACTGCCGAGCGTCGGCCCCGGTGCCGTGCTGGGGGACATCATCCGCAGCGGCGCTGTTCCTGTGGTGCGGCTCACGGAAATTTTCCGTCAGGCTTCCAGCAGTCGCATCATCGTCAATGCCCACCGCATCAATAGCGGGGCCATGCCGGAGTCGGAAAAAGACTCCGATTTTTTCTTCATCGAGCGCGAAGAACCAGAGTCTGTTCCTGCCACCATTCTTGAACTTGTCGCTGAGCGTATTCCGAAAAAATGGAAGCTCGACCCTCGCCGCGACATCCAAGTGCTCTGCCCGATGAATAGAGGTTCGCTCGGCACCGCCCAGATGAACCGCACTCTGCAGGAACGCCTCAACCCCAAGCGGAATGGCGATCCTTCGGTGGAGAAATTCGGATGGGAGTTTCGCGTGCGCGACAAAGTCATTCAGACGCGCAACAACTACGACAAGGAGGTGTTCAATGGGGACATCGGAGAAATTCTCAAGATCGACGACTTCGAGCGCGAAGTCCTCATCGGCTTTGATGGGCGCGAGGTCGTTTACGACTTCAATGAACTCGACGAGGTCTCGCTGGCCTATGCCATCACCATCCACAAAAGCCAGGGTTCGGAGTTTCCCGTCGTCGTCATGCCGCTTGCAATGCAGCAATACCTCCTGCTTCAACGAAACCTTGTTTACACGGGAATCACTCGCGGTCGCCGTCTCGTCGTGCTCGTAGGTCAAAAAAAAGCCCTGCAAACCGCCGTGCGCAATGTGAGCGCTGTGAGACGATACACGGCACTGGAAAAACGACTCAAATCCACCTTCCACTGAGGATCTGAGGCCGCGTCAATCCAAGTCCTTCATGCCAAAGTCGGCTCGCTCTGAGACTTTCAAAATGGTCTGCGCGGCAACTCTTCCCGGCGATCGCTCGCCCGCCGCTTGGATTACTCAGACAGAGAGTCCAAAACTTGGGAGCTTTGGGTTTCAGTCGTGAGAGCGTTGTCACGAGGGTATTCGGGGGTGGATTGGAGTGTCGTTTTTTTTCTCTAGAGCAACAAGTTGAGGGGTGGTTAGTGTGCGCGCATGGAGTCAATATCGCAAAAGCGGC
>JAPLTI010000159.1 GCA_026398285.1 Verrucomicrobiota bacterium | reverse complement strand
CAAATACTCAGGCGAATCCCAACCACTTTAACAAACCGCTCCAGTTCGCACAGGACTGAAGCCTGTTAAAAACAAAACCAACAAAACGACACATAACCACATGGCAAACCCAAACATCAGACCTCTCGGAGACCGCGTGCTCGTAAAGCCGCTCGAAGAGAAGGAAATCAGCAAAGGCGGGATCATTATTCCTGACTCAGCAAAAGAGAAACCACAGGAAGCCCAAGTCGTAGCCCTCGGCACCGGCAAGCGCGATGACGACGGCAAGCTCATCGAGTTCACCGTAAAAATCGGCGACAAAGTCCTCGTATCCAAATACGGCGGCACCGAAGTGAAAGTCGAAGGCGAATCCTACACGATCATGCGTGAGGACGACATCCTCGGCATCATTGGCTAATCACAACTGAAACGTAATATTTAAAACTTAAAAAATTAATCACATGGCAGCAAAACAACTACTATTCGACGAAGCAGCACGCCACGCGCTCCTTCGCGGTGTCGAGAAACTCGCACGCGCCGTCAAAGCAACCCTCGGGCCATCAGGACGCAACGTCATCCTCGACAAAAAATTCGGCAGTCCGACCATCACCAAGGATGGCGTCACTGTCGCCAAGGAAGTCGAACTCGAGTGCCCTTACGAAAACATGGGCGCACAGCTCATCCGTGAGGTCTCCAGCAAAACCAGCGACACCGCTGGCGACGGCACCACCACAGCGACCGTTCTCGCCGAAGCGATCTATCGCGAAGGCCTCAAGAATGTAACCGCAGGCGCCAACCCGACCAACCTCAAGCGCGGCATCGACAAAGCCGTGGAAGCCATCACAGCCGAACTCGCCAAGATCGCGAAGAAGGTGAAAGACAGCTCCGAGATCGCACAAGTGGCAACTGTTTCCGCCAACTGGGACACCACCATCGGCCAGATCATCGCCGATGCGATGGACAAAGTCGGCAAAGACGGCACGATCACGGTTGAAGAAGCCAAATCGATCGAAACCACCCTCGACGTCGTCGAAGGTATGCAGTTCGACAAAGGCTACCTCTCGCCCTACTTCGTGACGAGCGCCGAGAGCCTCGAGGTTTCCTTCGACGGAGCCTACATCCTCATCCACGAGAAGAAAATCAGCAGCCTCAAAGACCTGCTCCCGATCCTCGAGAAGATTGCCAAAACCGGCAAACCTTTCCTCATCATCGCGGAAGATGTCGAAGGCGAAGCCCTCGCGACCCTCGTGGTCAACAAACTCCGTGGCACGCTCCAAGTCTGCGCCGTCAAGGCTCCTGGCTTCGGCGACCGCCGCAAGGCCATGCTCGAAGACATCGCCGTCCTCACAGGCGGACGCCTCATCACCGACGACCTCGGCATCAAGCTCGAGAGCCTCACACTTGAGGACCTCGGCCGCGCCAAGCGCATCGTGGTGGACAAAGAAAACACCACCATCATCGAAGGCGAAGGCACAGGCGCTGACATCCAAGGCCGCGTGGGTCAAATCCGCCGCCAGATTGAGGAAACCACCAGCGACTACGACCGCGAGAAGCTCCAAGAGCGCCTCGCCAAGCTCGCAGGAGGCGTTGCCGTGATCAATGTCGGTGCAGCTACCGAGACCGAGATGAAAGAGAAGAAAGCCCGCGTCGAAGACGCCCTCCACGCCACCCGCGCAGCGGTGGAAGAAGGCATCGTCCCCGGCGGCGGCGTCGCTCTCATCCGCGCTCAGGCAGCTCTGGACAAACTCAAACTCAGCGGTGACGAAGCGATCGGTGCAGGCATCATCCGCCGCGCCATCGAGCAACCGCTCCGCACCCTCGCCGACAACGCCGGCCAGGAAGGCGCACTCATCGTGCAGGAAGTCAAGAAACGCTCCGGCGCAGAAGGCTACAATGTCGCCACCGGCGAATATGTGGACCTCATCAAAGCCGGCGTCGTTGACCCAGCCAAAGTGACACGCAGCGCGCTTCAAAACGCCGCATCCATCAGCGGACTCCTCCTCACCACGGAAGCTCTCATCACCGAGCTCCCCGAGAAGGACAAAGCTCCCGCCATGCCTCCGGGCGGCGGAATGGGTGGAATGGGCGGCATGGACTACTAAGTCCAGCCACTCTGGCCCAAAGCCAAAACTCAACAACTCAGCCGGGTTCGCAAGAACCCGGCTGTTTTGTTTTTACCCATAGATCCGGTCGCAAGATGGCGGCTTGAATAAGAACCCACCGCAAGGCAGGCTCGTCGGCACCCGTGAATTATTCATCGACTCTCACATCCGCCGCCTCATCCACCCTCCGCGACCTTCTGGCTGCGGCCGTTGGCGAGGGCTATCACAAAATCGGGCAGGCTATTTTCAAAGCCGAAGGTGAGGAATTTCTCATCAGCCACGCCGAGGATGCCGGGAGAGAAGATTTGGAAATTTTTCAGAACCCGCATGATGCGGCCGCCATTGCACTCTACGACGACGCCGGCGCCTACCGTCCGCTCAAAACCGGGCCGAACCTGAAGCATGGATGGGCTCTTCGCGTTGCTTCGCTGGCGGAATTGCACCTGGCGTTGGATCTCCTCTACCCCGCCGCGCTGGCGAACTGGCGGGCGCTCCTGCGCGGCGAGAAGATCGCCTCGCCCCTGCGGCAGACGGTGAACCGCCAGACCGGCATGTATCGCGTTACGGGATTGATCACGGACGAGGAGGCGCAGGGCATTGTCGACTCACTGTGCACGCCCGGTTGTCTGCGCTGCATCCAGTGGCCAATCCCTGTCGAGGCCGCACCGCCGGTTGTTCCAATCAAGGAAAAAGAAATTCCCCTCCTTTGCATCGATGCGTGCAGCCTGCTCATAGCAGAGGCCCGACGCGTCGTGAAATCCCGACTCGGCAAGTGAACTGGGTAACGATCATCTGGTCGATGACGGCGGCGGCCTCGCTCACCCTGGCCGGCGTGCACGGGTTTGTGTGGCTGCGAAGGAGGCAGCAGATGGCGAGCCTCATGTTCTGCATCATGGCTGCGGCGACAGCGGGCATGGCTGGGTGCGAGCTTTGGACCATGCAGCAGACGGACATGGTGGCCTACACACACGCCTTGCAGTGGTATAATGTCATGCGCTGGCTGGTCACGCTGGCGCTCGTCGGCTTCATCCACTTCTACCTTGGCTCTGGCCGTCCCTGGCTGGAGTGGACGGTTTGCGGCCTGCGAACTCTAAGCCTGCTGGTGAATTTTCTTGTTTCTCCGATGGTTTATTACACGAGCATCGAGGAGTTGGTTCGCATTAAATTTCTCGGCACAGAGGTGACCGTGGTCGAAGGCATTCCCAGCCCGTTTTCGATCATCGGACAAATCAGCCTGCTGGTGCTCGCGGGGTATTTGGTGGATGCGACTTGGCGAAGCGCGAAGGGCCAACACCGTCCCGGAGCCATTCGCGTCGGCCTGAGCGCGGTTTTTTTCGTCCTCGCCCTCTCCCTGCAAATGATGTTCGCCCTCTGGGGATTCATCGAAATGCCGATTGTGGCGAGTCTCTTTTTTGCCGGCATTTTGATCGTGATGGGAATCGAACTGAGCGAGGACATGCTGCGCTCAGCCAAGCTGGCAGAGGCTCTCAAAATCCGTGAGCAGGAACTTCTCAGCGAAAGGAAGCTCACGGATGCCATCTTCGAAAGCGCTCCCGGCATGCTGTATCTGCAATCCGCCGACGGGAGCATGGTGAGGTGGAATTCCCAGCACGAACGCGTTACGGGATACTCGAATGACGAGACCTCCCGAATGAAGGCTGAAGATTTCTGTGCCGAAGTGGAGAGAAACACGCTCACGGAGGCGCGCAGCATGGCCTTGGCGCAGGGCGGACATGAGGTGGAGTTCGATTTGACGCGGAGGGATGGCCGCACGGCGCGGCACTTTTTCCGCATGGTTCCGGTGGAGGTCGCCGGAGAACCCCATCTCGTGGGAATCGGTATCGATGTCAGTTCCCAGCGCGCACTCGCGGCCGAGACGGAAAGGCAACGCGAGCAGATGGCCCACATCGCCCGCGTGGCGTCGGTGAGTGAGCTTTCGAGTTCGCTTGCACATGAGATCAACCAGCCTCTTGCCATTATTCTCAGTAACGCACAGGCGGCACAACGCCTGATGGCCCACGAACATCCCGACCTGAATGAACTGCGAGAAATTCTGGATGACATCGTCAGCGCTGATATCCGCGCAGCCGATGTCATCAAGCGCTTGCGATCCATTCTCCGCCAAGGCAAGCCGGCCTTGGAAACAGTCTCTCCACACGCTCTCTTCGACCAGGCTCTTTCGATGGCTCAACCCGACCTCAAATCCGGAAGCATTCAAGTGTCCAGGCGGCACTCAAAAAAACTGCCATTGATCCAAGCAGACCGGATTCCCATCGAGCAGGTTCTTTTGAACCTCATCAAAAATGCCTGCGAGGCGATGGAAGACAATGGAGCCCGGGAAAAAACGCTGTCTCTTACCTGCGTGAACGAGGGCGGGTGGCTGAGGTTTTCCGTGAGGGACAACGGCCACGGTCTGGGCGAGGATGGCGACAAAATCTTCGAGGCCTTCCACACCACCAAGCCAAAGGGCCTCGGCCTTGGTTTAACAATCTGCCAGACCATCATCCGCGCACATGGTGGAAATCTCTGGTCCGAAAGGAACAAAAGCCACGGCGCGACATTCCACTTCCAACTCCCCATCGTGCCTGAAAATTTATGAAACATTCCGAGACTGTTTTCCTCGTTGACGACGAACCCGCCCTCTTGAAAGCACTTGGCCGACTCCTCAAGGCCGAGGGATTCGCCGTTCAGGCCTTCGACAGCGCCATGAAATTTTTGTCGGCGCCGCACAACAACGGTGCAGGTTGTATCCTCCTCGATCAATCGATGCCGGAAATGTCCGGCATGGAATTGCAACAGAGACTTATCCAAGAAGACTCGGCCCTCGCCGTTATTTTCATCACAGGAAATGGAGATATCCCGATGAGCGTGCGAGCCATCAAAGCCGGCGCGGTGGATTTTTTAACCAAACCAGTCAAAGATAAAGAACTCCTCGCGGTGATCAAAACAGCACTCGAAAAATCCCGAGCCATGCTTACAGAACGCGCCGAGATCAGCGAGTGGAAGCAGCGGCACGCCGAACTCAGCGCACGGGAGAAAGAGGTTTTATTTCATGTCGTAAAAGGACTTCCAAATAAACAAATCGCTGCAAATCTGGGTGTGGTGGAGCAAACCATCAAAGTGCACCGCGGCCGCGTGATGGCCAAAATGGGCGTCGAATCGCTCGCCCAACTCGTGCTCGTCGCGGAGCGACTTCAACTGAAATAAGACCACGACTTTTACTCCACACACATTCGTCACGCCCCCAAAATTGACCTACTCAGGTATGGGGCCTTTCCCTTTAACCAAAGTATAATCGACTTAAAGCTGGAAAAAATGAATAATTCCCCTAAACAAATTCCGACTAGTCACAGGAACCTAAAAATAATTCTCCCCGAAATGATTTGTCTCACTTCAAAATCAAGTATCCAGAGGGTGGCGATTGATTGTGAATAACTCTGCCAATGCATAGCCTCAATCAGACATTGAGCCTCTTGAGGGCTCGATCGATGAAAGCTTGGATAGCTTCTATCCTGCTTGGCATGTTGCTTTTTACACAGGCTGAAGCAGACGCTCAAACGGTGCTCACCGTTCGTGAGGCGGAGTTTCGATCCAGGTGGGAAGGGCGACAGGAAGACCGCACCGTGCCTGCACAATACTTCCAACCTGACGGGGGGCTTGGGGAAGATGTTGGAGAAGAGGTAGGCGAACTAGAGACGGCAGAGGAAGCACAACCACAGGGTCTCTCGCAATCCATGGACAGCATGGCGGAAAACCTCAAGCGCAGGCTACGCTTTGGCCCGCTGGATTTTCAACTCGGGCTGGCCACAGGCTGGGAATACACCAATCAGAACTCTGTGGGAGGTGACACTGATTTCAACGATAACAACAGCTTCTTTGCCGCGCCCACAGCAGCGGTCACATACGAACGGGAAGTGGGTGTGTGGAATGTCTCGGCGCAATACTCCGCTGGCTACAGATACTACTTCAACCAAGACTACACGGCAGCTGGAACGGGCGCCCAGCGCAACCCGCTCGCGATGACAGCCGGGATTGATATCGGATACAATACAAGCCGATTGGCGGTGAACCTCAATGCCAGCGCCTCGTCGGGAACTGGCTACGATCCAGTCGCCGGTGCGAATAACTGGCAGTCCACAATATCAGCAGGCCTTTCTGTGCGCTACATCATCAGCGAAGAATTCAGCGTAGGCGGAGCCGTCTCGGGCACTTATTCAAATACGGCGGATGCCCAGGTAGCCGCAGGGGAAACCCCACAACCCGAAAGCAACAGTCTGACGGCCGCTGCAAGCTTGTTTGCGGATTATTTGGTGACACCAAAAACCAATGTTCGATTCATCCTCAGCGCTGGTCAGGATTTGCAGGATTTCAGCGGCGGCGTCTCAGAAGGAAGACGCTTCTTCGATACCATGCTCATGCTGACCTATCAACTCGCCCCCAAGCTTTCAGTGGATGCAGGTGGAGGTGTGGGCTATGTGCTGGATCAAAACATTCCAGACCCCGAATACGTTGGCGTAAGGCCCGTTTACACGGCGGGGATCAATTACACACCCACCGAGAAGACCTACTTCAAAGCAAAATTCGGAATGCAGGGTGCGGATATCCGGCCGAACTTCAGCTTGGTCGCCGGCTGGGATATGAGGGAAAAAACCAGACTCTCGCTCTCCGTTTACCAGAACCAAGGTTTCTCAAGCCTGTCGCCCGACCAGTATAACATCACTCGAGGCATCCTCGGGACAGTGGCGCAGCAGTTGTTCAAAGGCATCAATGTGTCGCTGTCGGCGGGCTATGAGCAGTCCGAATATGTTTCGCTCACCAGCGAGAAACTTCCCAATCCGGTCGAAGGTCCGGCCTCCTACTGGCTGGCCAATGCCTCGCTCTACTGGCGCATTCGCGAATGGCTTGCCTGGCAGAACACCTTCCAAGTCTCCACCGGACAGGCGAACAACGAGGAACTCCAAACTCGCTTCGACACGAGCTTCAATTTCAATTTCTAAATTGGCCGAAGAGAACCTCCCACGCGCCTGAGGTGAGCCAGATATTCCACATTGCCATCATGTCCGGTGATAGGCGACGGAATGTAGCCGAGCCATTGTTGACCGGATTCCTCCACAAAGTTTTTGATTTTTTCAACACAAGCCAAGCGCACGGCGTCGTCCCGAACTACTCCCCCTGGAGGCAGTGAACCTTTGGGCGCCTCGAATTGGGGCTTGATGAGAAAAACGGCATTCGAGCCTTCGGGAAGAACACTGAAAACAGCCGGCAAAATGACCGTGAGAGAAATGAAGCTTACATCGCCCACTGCCAGCTCGGGCGATGGAGAGAGGTCGCCGGGCGCCAGAAACCGGGCATTGAAACCCTCGCGGCAGATGACGCGCGGATCGGCTCGTAGTCTCCAGTGGAATTGCGAGTGCCCGACATCCACCGCATGAACCAGGCTCGCCCCCCTCTGCAGGAGGCAATCGGTGAACCCTCCGGTGGAGGCGCCAATGTCGACACAGACAAGACCAGAAGGATCGATAGCGAAGTGATCCAACGCAGCCTCCAGCTTGAATCCCCCACGGCCGACATACTTTTCCCGCGCGGCGAGACTGATGTCTGCATCGGGCACCACCGGAGTCCCAGGCTTGGAGACTGGTTGGCCTTTGATGTAGACCTGCCCAGCCATCACAGCCCTCGCGGCTTGATCCACAGTTGGGAAAAAACCGCGTTCAACAAGTGACGCATCGAGCCTTTTTTTGCCAGATGCCATAGTGCCTGCCCGCTAAGGCGTCAGGGTTTCTTCGGGAAGGCGTCGTTGGAAATCACGGTGCCATCGGTCGCAAGGAGCTGCAACTCGCCGAAGTAGGTTCCATTTGGCCCATAACACCAGACAGACCAGATCGGAACCGCCGAGCTGCCTTGCTGATTAAGGACAAAACTCACTGTTCCGATCTGCTTTCCATTCGCTCCGGCATATTGCTGGGCGATGTCAAAAATCTCACGCGAATCGAGTTGGACTTTGGAGAGATCCAACGGCTTGGCAGAAGAAAAAATCTCACGCAGACCGAGCGCGGGTTTATCGGAAATGATCTGACCGGACGCGACCTCGATGCTTCGCATGCCCTTGTCATCAGGCCCAGCCTGTGCGGAGACATACCAAGTGTCCGGATCGGGATTGGCATTGTCGGCAGAGAGTTTGAGAACACCATTCCTATACTTTTCAGGAAGGGCTTCCAGACACGCCAAGGCCCCCTTCGAATCCATCGCTTGGAGGGATGAGGAGGCCAAGAAGAGGGCTATTGCGAGTGATTTCAGCATCTGGCGGGGTCAATTCCTCATGGATTCGTGGAGCTTCGTAAGTTCCGTCTGCTCGGCGAGTTTGCGCGTCACCTCGCGAATGCGGCGGCTAAGCGTTGTCGACAGGCCGATAAGAAGAAGGATACCAGCTGAGGGATAGTTATTGATAAACTCTTCGAGGTTATCGCGGGTAATGACCCAGTATTGGCACTCCTTCACGGCTACCACGGAGCACACGGCTTCCGATGGATCGAAGAGGTCGACCTCGCCCATCCATTCGCCTTCCTCAACTTGGCCTAGGAGCACATCGTTTCCTTGGTCATTGCGGCGTGCGTGGAGCACGCCGCTGATGACGAGGAACAGCTTCCCGTGGGATTGCCCCTGCTCGATAACAACCGTTCCGGGTGCTGCAAATTCAAATGTTCCGTAGGATCCCAAAGCGTCAATGTCTGATTGGTCCAAATTTGCAACAATCCCGACTGAGGGGAGTTGAGGAGTGTTAATTGACATGATGTTTAGTCTTTAAGTTTTGAATTGGGCTGAGAATTTGATGCGTCAATTACTGGCAAGCCTCGCATTCCCCGCCGTTCCGCATGGCTTCGATGGAGCAGGCCATCTTTTCCTCAGCGGTGTATTCTGCCTTGGGCCCCGCAACAACTCCGCGGAGTTCCTTTTTCACATTCGTAGTCGGGCCTTCGATACTGGAGGCGCCGAGGGTTCGCAAGTAGTAGGTGGTTTTCAGCCCTGTGTGCCAAGCGCGGCGATACATGTGGCTGGCGATCTTCATATCGGGCTCGCCGATGAAGAGGTTCACCGACTGGGACTGATCGATCCACTTCTGGCGGCGCGCGGCGGCGTCGATGACGAAGTCGAAGGGAATCGAGAAAACCGTGCGGTGCTTCTCACGGAGCGCAACCGGGATGTCTTCGATGTTGCCGAGTTCGCCCTCGAAATATTTAATTTGCTCGAGCATCTGGGTGTCCCATTTTCCGATCTTCTTGAGATCGCGGACCAACTCGGTGCTGAGGATGGTAAACTTGCCGCCGAGATTTTCCTTGGCGTAGAGGTTTTTGTAGTTCGGCTCGATGCATGGGGTTGTGCCCATGATATTCGAGATCGTGGCTGTTGGCGCGATGGCAATGACATTGGAATTGCGCATGCCCTGCTTTTTGATTTTGTCACGGACAGGTGACCAATCCATGCGACCGCCACGAGGAACATCGATTTTGACGCCGCGCTCGCGCTCGAGCAGGTCGATGGTGTCCTGAGGCAGAAGACCACGATCCCACTTTGAGCCACGATAGCTGCTGTAAGGCCCACGCTCAGCGGCCAGGTCGCTGGATGCAGCGTAGGCATGGTAAGCAATGGCCTCCATGAACTCGTCGTTGAAATCGACCGCCTCGGCACTCGCAAAACTCACATTGCGTTTGAAAAGAGCATCCTGCAGCCCCATCACGCCGAGCCCAATGGGACGATGGCGCACATTCGAACGCTTGGCGGCTTCCGTGGGATAGAAATTGATGTCGATAACGTTGTCGAGGGCACGAATGGCGACATGGATCGTTTCGCGCAACATTTCATGATCAAGCGAACCGTCGGCTTTGAGGTGCGAGTTGAGAACAACCGAACCGAGGTTGCAGACCGCTGTCTCATCCTCACTGGTATTGAGAGTGATCTCTGTG
>JAPLTI010000097.1 GCA_026398285.1 Verrucomicrobiota bacterium | reverse complement strand
ATTCTGTCATCAATATGCAATTCTTACTCTGACGAAGTATCTGGCATCCTCCTGAAATTGCCTTAAACTCTGCTCCTTGGACATCAATTTTTATGAATCCAACTTCATTTATTCCGTTCTCTTTACATAATGTGTCGAGTTTTTTCGAATATGCTTCGTCAATTTGATCTAGTAGAGGGTCTGCGTAAATTCTATTATCTCCCTTATTACTAGAATTTTTGTAAAGAAAAATTTGTTCTTCTCTATCAGAAGCAGCCACAGGACATAAAATAACATTACTGTTTGGAGTTTTGTTGCTAGCCAAAGTCTTTTTTAGATAGAAAAGCGAATTGGGATCAGGCTCAATACAAAGAATCTTTGAATTCAAAGTTGTTTGCGCTCTTAAAGCAAGCGCAGAATAAAGACCGACGTTAGCTCCTATGTCGATGAAATTCATTTCAGGTTCAAACCACTCTGTAAAAAAATCGATTTCATCTTTTTCATAAACATTAAGTGTGAGGGCTCCAGATATAACAGGGTCATCGGGATTCAGGTGAATTATCGCACCTTTAACTTTTGTAGTTTTTGGTAGAATGCATTTGATTGCAAAATTGGTTGCTTTCCTCAATGGGGATGGTTTAAGGAGAACTGTATAAATGAACTCAGCAATGCTCATGATATCTTTTAACATCTTGGCGACATTTTTTGCAATTCAATAAAAAATATTTTTGCTTGAAGTGATTTTTTAAAATCAAATGGTATCCATAAATGACGAGTGCCTCCTTTGCCAATAAGCTAAATATTTTATTTATACTAATTGTTACTCTTGTTTGGGCTTGTCTTTATCTTCCAAACATTAGAACATCGCCAGCTTGGTATGGTGATGAAGGTCTCGCTCTAACAGCAGGTTTAAATCTCGCACATGGCATTCCGGTGCATGGATCTTTTTGGAACACTTTCTGGAATCCTTACGCACCTTATCAACCATTTTACGAATTTTGTATTGGTTGGGCGGCACGTTTGACTGGTGGCGATATTCTGGGAGCAAGGTTGGTTAATTCATTTTTTGCGTTAATCACAGCTTTAATAATTACTTTCTACGGACGAAGGGTGTTAGGATTTATCTTTTCCCTATGTGCTGCTTTGATATTCTTAACCTTCGAGCAGAGTGTCATCCACTTTCGTTGGATTTTTACCCATAATTTGATTGCATTAGGCTATGCGTTAGCATTTATAGGATTATCAGGCAATATTAAAACCAAATCCAATATAATAGCGGGTATAGGTTTGGGAATCTCAGCATTAGCGCTTCCGCTCAGTATCTATGGTCTAATTGCAGCAGCGTTATTGCGTATTCGACACCCTCGCAGTTGGTTGCCAGTTTGTGGACCTTATGTATTTGTCACATTCTCATCATTGGCATTGGGATTTGGTTTATATCCTAAACAAGGTTTCATTTGGTCTGACCTTGTCGAAACTTTCAGGTTCTATGTAGAAGCCAGTCGGGAAAATGGAGGCGGCTTTAAGTTCTTCGAGAATATTTCAATATTCTTTTTACAAGATGCCTTTCATGCATTTGGCTTTTTAATGTTTTTGATATGTTTGAGAGGAAAGGCGTTTGCTATAGGCTTCGGAGGACTTTTGATTTCTTTTCTGCTCCTTCAAAACAGGCAAAATCTCACAGTTTTTTACTATCAAGCAGTAATTCTCACTCCGCTGCTGGCTATGGCCTATGGCTATGGTCTGAGAAAGATTTTCTTGATGGTTCGTAGGGCTGGATTTCAGTCGAAGATTTTTCTCCGCGTATCTATGAGCATCCCATTTGTCATCGCAGGGTTTTCCTTTTTCACAATTTTGCCGAGCAGCTTGAAAGGAACTTTGAAAACACGAATTGATTTTTGGACAACGCAATCAAACCAAGAAGTGGAATCTGCTGCTGATTGGATTAACTCGCGCACCACGCCTGAAGACTTGGTGATTTGCCATCAAAATATTGCTTGGCTATTGCATGCCCGGACAGCCGATTACCTGCAAGCCGCAACATGGCAGGGTCTTTCCACATGGCCATTCAAAAGACCCTTGCGTAAAGATCAATTTCGATTCGAGCCTAAATTGGATGCCGCTAAATTCGCTGTGATTGCTGACATTGATCAACGCTGGACAATCAATCAGCCAAGCATTCCAAATCTAATTCAAATTTTCGAGTCTGAAAAATGGCCCCTTGTTTGGTCCGGGGCAAACTATAGGGTCCTCCAGAATCCTAGATTTTTTTCTTCTCAAAATTCCACCAAATAAAAGTGCCCTACAGATTTTTCAGTAATTCTAAGGTGAAAATTATGTTGAAAAATTATTGTAGCAGGAGCGTGGGAAATCATATTATAAGACTCAGTTGATTTTAGTTTATCGGCTTTATTTTTTTTCGGGCAGTTAGCTCAGCGGTAGAGCGGTAGTTTTACACACTATTGGTCGGGGGTTCGATCCCCTCACTGCCCATTTCTTTATTTGCGCGTTGGTGTGATGAGCTTTTGCTCTCACGCGGTGGTGGAGAAGAATGCGCGCCCGGCTGGGATCGGGGACGGAAAATTTTTTGTGAATTATTTTTGGTGAGACCGGATGGTCCGCGTCTATCGAACTCAAAGCGAGTTGGGTCGAGTCCCCTCCCATCACGAGGAGGGTGGGGCGGCTCAAAAACGCGACTCGATTCTTGTTTTCAGCGTTCACGCCACGCTCACAAAAACCCTGCCGAATAACCCCAAAATCCGCCGCTCGCTGCCGAAAGTGGGGGGGACATGAAGGTTGCGAAACATCTCGCAGATTGCCTTTAGAAGGACTTCGAGAGGGTGCGCGCCCGGCTGGGATCGAACCAGCGACCATCGGTTTAGAAGACCGGTGCTCTATCCACTGAGCTACGGGCGCAATTGGCGTGTGGCGGCGCGAGGCCGACTGGTTGTTGTTAGCATGAGGTGGCGGTGGCGGCAAGTGCGGCACGATTTTCGCGGTGGCTTGGAGCGTCTGATTGGGTAGGGTGCGGGGATGAGTGAGACGGATGAGATACCGCGCGCGGAGCGAATTTGGATGGGGGCGGATTGGTTGGTCGGCCTTGTTGCGGCGTTTGTCGCGGGGGTTGTTTATTTTTGGACGGCGGCTCCGAATGTGACGCTGTTGGACTCGGGGGAGTTTGTGGTGGCGGCGCAGCATTTCGGTGTGCCGCATCCGACGGGATATCCGCTCTGGACGCTGTTGGCATGGCTTTTCCAGCTTCTGCCGCTTGGAAATGCGGCTTGGGAAATCAACCTCTTCAGTGGATTTTGCGGGGCTTTGGCGACGGGTTTGGTGGCTATGCTTTTTTCGAGTTCCACGCGATGGATGCTGGGCGGGCAGGTGGCACGTTGGCGCGGCTTGAATGTGGTGGTTTCGCTGACGGTGGCTTTGCTTTTCGCGTTCAGCGCTTCCATGTGGTCGCAGGCGGTAATCGCGGAGGTTTACACGCTGCATGCGCTGCTGATCGGGTTTTATCTGGCTTCGCTCTATGTGTGGCTGCGGCGGCCGGAGAGCTTGTGCCTACTCATGCTGCCGTTTTTTCTGCTGGCGCTGTCGTTTAGTAATCACCAACTCAGCGTTGCGCTCGCTCCGTTGCCCTTTCTGGCGGTGCTGCTCGTGCGGCGTGGGATTTTTTGGGATTTGGTGGTAGCAGGTGCGATGACGGTGCTGATCGCGTATTTGGGGTTTGCGATTCTCTCGGGCGAGGCTCCTGTGCTGAAAACGGCAATCCGTTTTTTCTATTGTGTAATGGCTGGATTTGTCCTGCTGGTAGTGGTGCGGCGGATGCGTTTGGAGTGGCGCTTGGTGGCGTATCTGCCTTTTGTGGTGGCGTTGGGTTTGCTGCCGTATGCCTACATGCCGCTTGCGTCGTCGACGAATCCACCGATGAACTGGGCTTACACGCGCACGCCGGAGGGATTTTTCTTTTCCTTTAATCGCTCTCAATATGGCGGCAGCCTCACGCAACAAAGCCTGCGCAGTCTTGGAAAACTCATGGGGACTGCGCCAGCAAAGGCGCCACTGCGCCCTGACGAAAATCCCGAACTGCGCCCCGCAAAGAGCACGATTGCAAACCTGCAGGAGTGGGTGGGCTTTTTTTGGATTCAGCTTGGACGCAGTTTCACCCCTCTGGGACTCATTGCTTATTTTTTGTCGATTTTGCTTGTGCTGCGTTTGGGCGATCTGGCGAAGCGAAGCTGGGTTTATATTTTGCAAATCGCCTTTGTGCTCGCTGGGGCAAGTTTTGCCAGTTCGGAAGTAACATCCGGCTCAATGATTGATAAAGCAGGGTGGTGGGTGCAGATGCCATGCCATACACACACAAATTTCATTTTCGCGCTCCTCGTGGGATTGGGATTTGTTGGAGGGGCACTTAGCATTTTTTCAAAATACCCAAGGCTTGCTTGGATGCGCTACGCCATGCTGGCACTGCCATTGTGGCCTTTGTTTTTGAACTACGATGGCTGCACCCAGCGCGGACGTTGGTTTGGCTGGGATTTTGGGCATGATATGTTGAAGGACCTCCCGCGCGGTAGCGTTGTGCTGGGAGGAACGGATCCCGGTCGTTTTGTGCCGACCTACATGATTCTGGGCGAAAGCACCCAGCCTCCCAGCGTAAAGCGCGATCCCGACTTCGACAGGCGGGATTTGTATATCATCACTCAAAACGGGGTGGGGGAGCCGCTCTACCGGAAGTATCTGGCGGATCATTACGGTGCGGAGCGCCCGAAGCCTGAAAATGCCTTTGAACGCTGGCTCGGACGGGCGGAGGCGTATCCGGAGAAACCGCTCGTATTTCCAACGGAGCAGGAAATCAATGAGGTCGTTTCGAAGGAAATGGAGGCGTCGATGGCGAAGGGGGCGGTGGATCCGTCATTGCCGCATAGCGTGGTAACGCGGCTCATCTGGGAAAAAAACCGCGATGCGCATGGGTTTTTTGTGGAGGAGAGTTTTCCCATGGAGTGGTCCTATGACCATGCCGAGCCTCATGGGCTGGTCTATCGCATCAACAGGGAGGCGCTGAAGGAACTGCCGGCCGATGTTGTGCGGAAGGACTTTGAGTTTTGGGATGCGTATGTGAAGAAGCTCAAGAGCAATCCTGAATACGCTAAAGACTACGATGCGCAGCGCTCGTTCTCGAAGCTGCGGGCCTCGACGGGAAATCTCTACCGGCATCGCAAAATGGATGCCGAGGCGGAGCGCGCCTACAGGCAGGCACTCGAACTCTGGCAGGGCAATGGGGAAAGTCTCAGTGCTCTCAACAGCATGCTTTGGGACCGTGGCGAATTTGAGGGCGTGCTGGCGATGCTCCAGCCAGCTCTGGATGCGGATCCGAATAACATTGGTCTCTGGCAGATGTATTTCATCGCGGAGAAGCGGAAGGAACTTCAAGGCGCTATCGCGGCGGGAGAGGATGCTGTGGCTAAGCAGCCTGCGAGCGTGGTCGGTGTGCAGAAGCTTCTCGAACTTTACGCATCCGTCGGAGATACGAACAAGGTTTCCGATCTGCTTGGAAATTCCATTCCGCTGCTCGTAAAGGATGCGGCCTTTTTAAGGGTGGCTGTGGAATATGGCGAAGCGGGCGGTTTGCCCGAATCCGAGTTGGCTGCCGCAAAGGCTCTCGTAGCTGTGGAGCCTGATGTCGCTGAGAACCAGTTTGCGCTTGCGCGTGCGGCCCTGCGAAATCGCAAGAAGGAGGAGTTTTTTACAGCGGCGCGTGCGGCAGTGGAGAAAGGCGGGTTGCCTATGCGGGAGGCTCTTGCGAAATCCACAGAGTTTGACCCTGTGAGGAATGATCCCGAATTTCAGGCGATCCTTGGTCGGTGAGTTTAGATTTGCGGGAAAGCTCCAAGCAACAGTTCGATCAGTTGTCCGGCTGCTTCATTGCCGACGGAGCTCACATCCTCATGCGAGAGCTTTTCAGGCGATAGGCCCGCTGCCCAGTTTGTGAGGCAGGAAAAACCCGCCACTTCTATGCCCAGAGCACGCGCTTGGATGGCTTCGGGAACGGTGGACATCCCCACCGCATCGGCGCCAATCGCCCTCAGCATGCGGATTTCGGCAGGAGTTTCAAATTGGGGGCCAGCCATCGCGGCGTAAACGCCTTCGTGCAGGGTGAGTCTGGCCGCCTTGGCGGCTTCATGAAAAAGACGGCGCAGCCGCAGGCTGTAAACTTCGGACATGTCGATGAAGTTTGGCCCGCCGCGAAGAGGCGAGGTGCCAAGCAGGTTAATGTGGTCGCTGAGCATCATCCAAGTGCCAGGCTCGAAGGATTTGTTCAGCGTGCCCGCCGCATTGGTGAGGAGAAGTTTTTTGATTCCGATGGCGTGCATGAGTTGGATGTTTTTAACGATATCCTGAGCGCTCCATCCCTCATAAAGGTGCACTCGACCCTGGGCAATCAGGAGGGGGCGGTCTTGAAGCTTCGTCACAAGGAATCGCCCGGCGTGACCGGGGACTCCCGAAGTTGGTAGGCCCTCGATTGCTCCGTATTCAATCGAGAAAATCTCCGGAAGGCTTTTTGCAAAAGGCCCCAACCCCGAGCCAAGCACAATTGCCGTCTCGGCTCCGCAGTCCATAAGCTCGCGCGGAATTTTCATGGCGTCAGCGTGCACCGATTCCTAGAAGCACGGATGGAATGGTTCTCAAGATAATGTAGGCGTCGAGGAAGAGAGACCAATTGTCGATGTATTCGAGGTCCATCCGCACCCAGTCGGAGAAATTCACCACCGTGTTGCGGCCTCTGATTTGCCACAGGCAGGTCAGTCCAGGTTTCATACTGAGGCGCCGACGATGGACGGTCTGTTCAAACTTTTCCACTTCGTAAATCGGAAGCGGACGAGGGCCGACTAGGCTCATCTGGCCGCGCAGCACATTCACAAGCTGGGGAAACTCATCGATACTCGTGTGGCGCAGGAAGCGGCCAAGAGGTGTGATCCTCGGGTCATCCTGCATTTTGAAAACAGGCCCCTTCATTTCATTGAAAGCCTGCAGTTCGGCTTTTTGCTGTTCCGCATCGGCGCGCATGGTGCGGAATTTCCACATTTCAAATGGTGCGCCGTGAAGACCGGCGCGGGACTGGCGGAACAGGGCTGGGCCAGGTGAGGTGATCTTGATGGCTGCGGCCACGACGAGCAGGAGCGGGGAGAGAAGAATCAAACCGATGAAAGCCCCAACACGGTCGATGAGGTTTTTAAAAAAGAGACCCCACTGGGCCGAGGGTTTGCTTCGAAAGACAAGCATCGAGCGCATACCAAGCGAGGAGAAGGCCGGCTTGGCAATCGATGTCGGAATGAATTCTGTGCTGAGCCAGGCATCGACTCCCTCGGCTTCACAGGCTTCGATGGCGTTTTGGGCTTTGCCCAGATCCATGTTTTTGAAGGCGAGAATCACGCGCCCGACCGAGTGTTTGTGAAGGGATGACACAAAGTCTTCGATGGTTCCCGAAGTGAGATCGATGCGATCTACGACAATCATCTCCATTTTTTGAACTGGTGTGAGGCTTGCGACCAGTGCGTCCATACAGGCTGGTTCGCCGGCCAGAATGATTCGTTCGCCGACTTTTCCTTTTCGCACTTTGCGATGGTAGTTCGCGATTTCCAACTTCTCGCGCAGGAGCAAAACGCAGGGCGCAAACAATGCGAACAAAATGAGCACCGAGCGGCTGGGCACCTCCAGCCTGAGGAAAATCACAGCAGCGCCAAGAAGGACGAAAAGCCATATTCCCGCCATGGTAATCTTCTGCATGGAACGCCATGCGGTTTTCTCCTGCGGATGATTATAAAAGCCCTGCGTCTCTAAAAAAAATGGCGCGAAGGGGATGATGACCGCAAGCATCCAGACGAAGCTCGTGAATGGATCGATCTCGACGATGCGGTCCAAGACAATCACGCGGTGGTAACGCAAAAAATGGGCGAACCAGAATGTGAGGCCAAGAAGAGCGGCGTCGCACACTTTGAGGAGTTGCAGATTGATTTCGTTGCGTTGAGCAAGCATGAAGGAAATATGTCAACCAAGTCCCACGGCACTGGACGGATCGCAACAGATACGAGCGCCAAGCCCAAACGCAACACCATAGTTTCGGTTTTCAAGCCCGGGGCGGTGGTGGGGATTGTGGATTCGCCCGAGGCTGCCCGCAAAGCGGCGCGCTTGCCTGATGGCGCGGTCGATTTTCTCGAGTGGCGTGCCGATTGCCTTGGCTGTCCGATCCCGAATGCCAAATTCCCATGGATCATCACCGCACGGCACTCCATTGAAGGTGGCAAAAACTCGATGTCATCCGCAGCGCGGCGAGACGCCCTCTCATCACTTCTTCCAGTGGCTGCGATCGTGGATATCGAAGTGCGCTCGCTTGTTTCCCTGCAGAGTGTCGTTCAACAAGCCAAAGTCTCCCGAGTGCCTGTGCTCGCCTCATTTCACGATTTCAAAAAAACACCTTCCTCCGCGCGCTTGAGGGAAGTCATCCGGCAGGCTGAGGACTCCGGCGCCAACGCCGTAAAAATCGCAGCCCACACGGCCAGTCCAGCTGACGTTGCCCGCTTGTTGGATTTGTTTTCGACATCCCGCCTGCCTCTGGCCGTGATGGGCATGGGGCCGCTTGGAATGTCCTCACGCGTTCTCTTGGCGAACTGCGGGTCCGTCTTGAATTACGGTTGGCTGCACGCTCCCAATGTGCCCGGTCAGTGGGCGGCAAGGGAATTGGCTAAAATTTTGCGTCAGTGTTCAGGCCAAGATCGGCATTGACAAAATCCCCGCATCCATCGATTTTTTGCTCCCCAATGCAACCCTTACTCTGGGTTTCAATATGGTGGTCGTAGCTCAATGGCAGAGCTCCAGGTTGTGGTCCTGGCTGTTGCGGGTTCGAGTCCCGTCGATCACCCCACTCTCTTCCCCTCCTGAATTATTCGCGTGATCCCCCGCCAGCGTTCTGGTTTTTTGTAGGCCACAATGGCTAGCAATTTTGGAACTTTATTTCGTATCTCCACTTGGGGCGAATCTCATGGTGGTGGCGTGGGTGTGGTAATCGATGGATGCCCCCCGCGTCTCCCGCTTTCGGAGGAGGACATCCAGCCCGATCTCGACCGACGCCGCCCAGGGCAGAGCGACATCGTCACGCCGCGCAAGGAAGAGGATACCTGTAAAATCCTCTCCGGCGTTTTTCGCGGTGTGACGCTGGGCACACCGATCTCGATTTTCGTGCCGAATACCGATGCCCGCCCCGAGGCCTACAGCGAGATGCAGACGCACTTCCGCCCGTCGCACGCCGATTTCACCTACCAGTCGAAATACGGCGTTCGAAACTGGGAGGGCGGTGGACGCTCTTCCGCACGCGAGACGATTGGCCGCGTCGCTGCTTCGGCCGTTGCAAAAAAAGTTCTCAAGCTTCTTTTTCCAGAAATCGAAATCCTCGCCTGGGTTTCGCGCATCCATGATATCGAGTCGCAGGTCGATGCCGCTTCCGTGACCATGGCATCCATCGAATCCAATGCAGTTCGTTGCCCTGACGCCCATGCTGCCGAGGCCATGATTGCAAGAATCAAACAAATCCGCAGCGAGGGGAACAGCGTCGGTGGTTTGATCGATGCCACCGTGCGTGGAATGCCCGTCGGGCTTGGTGAGCCGGTTTTCGACCGCCTCGAGGCGGATCTTGCAAAGGCCATGCTCAGCCTGCCGGCAACCAAGGGCTTTGAGGTGGGTTCAGGTTTTGCAGGAACGCTCCTCACCGGCCTCGAGCACAACGACCCCTACGAAATTCGCGATGGTGCTGTTCATACGACTTCAAACCGCTCGGGCGGCGTGCAAGGCGGCATTAGCAATGGCGAGCCACTACTCTTCCGCGTGGCATTCAAGCCGACCGCTACTATTTCGAAGCCGCAGTCGACCGTGACCACCTCCGGCGAGGAGTCCACTCTGGCCGCACGCGGACGCCATGACCCGTGTGTTTTGCCCCGTGCAGTGGTGATGGTCGAGGCCATGACGGCGCTAGTGCTTGTGGATCACGCCCTGCGCCAACGCGCCCAAGATTGCCTCCCAAGGTAAGCAGGCATGTCCGATCTTGGCTCTCCATTTTGGCAGAATGTCCTGCTCTACAGTGCGGCAGTTTTTATGCTTTGGGAAATCTACGCCGGCTGGCGGCGCGGACTCATTCGCGGGGGACTGCATTTCGGTGCCTTTGTGGCCTCCGGGCTTCTTGGCATGCTCGTCGGGCAGACGGTCGGCGCTGTCGTGGGCCTCGTCCTGCCGGGGGTGTCATTTCTCGCGGGCTTGACCGCCGGAGCTGCTGTGGCACTTGTCACGCTTGCTGTCTGCCTTTTCCTCGGTGCTGTCCTTTTTAAACGCACCTCGCAACAGCCTCCCGGTCTAGTCCGTTGGACCTTTGGAGCAGGTGGCGCCGTTTTCGGCCTTCTCACCGGCCTCTTTATTCTCTGGGGCGCGGTCTCGATCATTCGCACCTCTGGAGCCGTGGCAAAATCCGGTATGGCTGGGCAAAAATCCCAGGAGGCACCCGCTTCGGCCCGCACATTTGCCATGCTCAAGGATTCCCTCGAAATGGGCCCCGTCGGCGAGATTGTGGAGTCTGTCGACATCCTCCCTTCGCAAGCCTACGAGAACATTACGCGCATCGGGCAGTTGACAAAAAATCAGGACGCCATGATCCGTTTTCTCGATTATCCTGGCGTGCAGGAAATCGTCACTCACCCGCGCATTCAGGCCTTGATGCAGGATCCCGTCGTCGTGCAATCGGCGGAGAATAAAAATTTCATCGCAATCATCCAGAGCCGCACGGTTCTGAATGCCGCCACCGATCCTTCCTTGCAAAAGCTCATCATGTCGCTCGACCTTGAAAAAGCTCTCGATTACGCCATGCCGCCGAAGCAAAATCCCACCTCTTCCAAAAAGACACCATGACAGATTACATCGCCACCATCGGCCTCGAAGTCCATGTTCAGCTCAAAACCCGCAGCAAGATGTTTTGCTCTTGCGCGGTGGAATACGGCGCCGAGCCAAATACCAATGTCTGTCCGGTCTGCCTCGGCATGCCCGGTGCCCTTCCTGTCGTGAACGAAGAGGCTCTCAAGCTCACCGCGCTCGCAGGCCTCATGCTGGGGTGCGAGATCGGGCCAGTCTGCAAATTTGACCGGAAAAATTATTTCTACCCCGACATGCCGAAGAACTACCAGATCAGCCAATACGATCTGCCCTTCTGCCTTGGTGGCACCGTTCCACTCCACGACCTCGCTTATCCGAAGGATGCCCAGAAAAGCATCGCCACAAAGGATAAAAACATCCGTCTCGTCCGCATCCATATCGAGGAGGATGTCGCCAAGAGCTTCCACATGGAGACCGCCACCGGTATCGACTTCAACCGCGCCGGCACGCCGTTGCTCGAAATCGTCGGGGAGCCTGATATTTCCTCGCCCGAAGAGGCATTCGCATACCTCACCGTTCTCCAGCAAGTCATGATCTACGGCGGCATCAGCGACGCTGATATGGAGAAAGGCCAGCTCCGTTGCGATGTGAATGTCTCGGTCCGTCCCGTCGGCACCGAAAAATACGGCACCAAGATCGAGGTGAAAAATCTCAACTCCATCTCCGGCGTCCGCCGAGCCCTCGCCTTCGAGATCCCCCGCCAGATCGAAGCTCTTCGCGGTGGTGCCACTCTCCAGCAGGAAACCCGTCGCTGGGACGACACCCGCGGCGAGACGACCCTCATGCGCATCAAGGAAAGCGCGCACGACTACCGCTACTTCCCCGATCCCGATCTTCTGCCAGTAAAAACCGCCTCGCTCGTCGAAGCCGCACGCGCCCGCAAGCCCGAGCTCCCGTGGGAAAAACGCGCCCGCTTTGTCAGCGAATTCGGTGTGAGCGATTACGATGCTTCCGTGCTGGCGAACGACCTTGCCCTCGCCTCCTATTTCGAAACCGCCGCGCGCGGTGCCAAGAAGCCCAAGAATGTTGCCAACTGGATTCTCAATGACCTCCAGAGCGCTATTTCATCCGCCTCCGTCGGCATCGCCGAGTGTCCGGTTGCACCGCACGCCCTCGACGAACTCGTAAACCTCATCGACTCAGGCGCCATCAATTCCAAACAGGGCAAGGAAGTCTTCGCAGAGATGTTCAGTTCTGGAAAATCCGCCGCCACCATCGTCGATGAAAAAGGCCTCAAGCAGGAAAGCGACACCGGTGCCATCGAGGTCTTCGTCGATCAAGCCATCGCCGCCAATCCAGGCCCCGTGGCCGATTTCAAGGCAGGCAAAGTCTCAGCTCTGAACTTCCTCAAAGGCCAAGTCATGAAACTCTCCAAAGGCAAAGCGAACCCTGCGCTCGCCGGAGAGATTCTGGAGAAAAAACTCTCGTGATAAAAAACGGGGGCGCCACCCGCGCAGGCGCCATCGGGCTCTTTAATCTATGGGAGCCCCTGTCGCGATAAATTCCCATGCTTGATCAATGGACAGTCTGGACCCGCGAAGCCATGGCCTGGATCGAACAAACCGGTCCCGTCGGATGGATTTGGTTTGTCATTCTCTACACGCTCTCCTGTGTCCTTTTCCTGCCCGGTTCCGTGCTGAGCTTCGGCGCGGGCGCAGTCTATGGATTCTGGGGAGGCACGCTCCTTGTCTCCGTGGCATCGGTCGGCGGAGCGCTCGCAAACTTCCTCTCCACCCGCTACCTCCTGCGAGGCTGGATGGAACGCCGATTCGCCAAGAGTAAAAAATTCCATGCCCTCAACCATGTCGCCACCAAGGATGCTTGGCGAATGATCATCCTTACCCGCATTTCACCCATCCTGCCGCACAGCCTCGTGAGTTGCGCCTTCGGCCTTTCGCGAATCAATTTCTGGCGCTACATCCTCGCCTCCTGGGTCGGATTCCTGCCAATCAGCGCCGCCTACTCTTACGGTGGTGCGGTCATCGGCGCCGCTGCCAAAGGCGGCATCAACCAAGGCCCGTGGGCCTGGACACTCTACGCCCTCGAGTTAGCTTTCACGATTGCTGTGACTATCTGGATCACCCGCGCCGCACAAAAAGCCCTTCGCGCTGTCGCCCCTGAAGTCGTTGAAGAAGAAAAAAACAGCACCCCCTGAAAAAAGCCGCAAAATTCTGTTCAAAAAATCTTGAACAAAATTGCAGTTGAGCGAAGTTTCGTTTCGTCATCCCCCCTCACAGAGGCTCGTGGAAAACAATATTCTTACCATGCCGCCGGTAAAAGACACTCCTTTTACCAAGGGCGGCAGCTTGTCCGTAAAAAGCTCCCGATCCGCACGGGGAGCGAATCTTCAGTCATCGCCGCCTGCTGCGCTCAGCGCCTTTCAGCTCGAGTCCGTCGCGCTTTTTATTCACAGCCATCCCATAGAGGAAAAAATTGACCCTGAAGGAGAGATGGACGGGGTGTTTGAAACCTGCCACTTGGCAGGCTATGAAAAAACCAAAACACCCCCGTCCATCGGCTGTAAAGTTCAGTGGTTTCCGGCAGCTTTGCAATTTGATTCCCTGCCATCTGGTATCCAAGTTGGCGAAGGAAACTGGCGTTGATAAATTCTGCCGCACTTTCTCGGAGTGGAGTCATGTCGTGGCCATGCTTTACGCTCAATTCAGCCACTCC
>JAPLTI010000146.1 GCA_026398285.1 Verrucomicrobiota bacterium | reverse complement strand
GTGTGGGGATCGGAGTAGGTGTGGGACGAACGGGTGGAATTCGCCCGACCACCGGAGCCTGAGGCATCTCAAGCATGGCTTGCTGAGGGGATGTCCAGATATCTGCAGATCCACCCCCAATGGAATTATCCGACCCTTGATTAGGTGTGGCATTTTCCCTCCTTGTGGCACCTTGTGCCTCTGTGGGGACTGTCGAGCTTTCAACGGCCGGTTCTTGGTTGGGAATATTTGTATCGATATCCCATTTACGTTGAATCTCTCCGCTGCTGGCGCTCGTTGGCAGGGGTTTCGAAAAAGGTGTTGAACTGTCGCTTTGCAAAACCTCTCCGATTGAGTTTCCCGCAGTGATGGGCGTAGCGAGTGCGTTTTCCTCACTCGAAGCGTTGATTTTTGGTATACCTATTTCTTCAAGAGGAATACTTACGCCTGCGGCAACCGCGAGGCCAATTGTCAGGGCAGCGCTCCAGCGAAGCCATGTGCGGTGTTTTCGTGCACCCGGCCATTCCTCGTTCCGGGAGGACGAAGAATTCTGTTTTTTCATCTGGCCGAAAACTTCGGACGCAGGCGAGGGGGATGCCATGGGGAGAGCACCCCCAGAGGGTTAAAAGCCTAAGAGGGATTTTTAGAAAGGATGATAGGATTTAGAGGACTGCCTCAGACGGTGTTGGAAATTACACAAAACATTCGATGCTCATGAAATTGCAACTAACTCATTCTCTGTGCTCTCTGTGTCTTCGGCGGTTAAATTTACTGAAAATTCCGTTAAAGCCGTTTGCGAGACTGCCGATATTAGTGGGACACCCTTATGATCGACTCCCCCTCTCAAATGACTTTTCTGGCCGCCGAAGGCTATCTGGAACTCGGAATGCTCGACGATGCGATGCAGGAATACGAGCGCCTCTCAACCCGAACCAAAAAGAGCGTGGAGGGTCTCGCGCTGCTGATGGAACTACACCGTGCAGCGGGAAATGCTGACGAGTTGGAATTTGTTGCAGAGCAGCTTTGTATTGTTGACCCCGACAATGTGGATCGGTGGATTGACCTGGCATTGTCGCTGCGATCCATCGAAAGCGCGAGGGAACTCCTTCTGGAAGCGGCGGATCGTTTTCCAGATACGGCGCTGGTGCATTTTCATCTCGCGCGTTTTGAATGCAGCTTGGGAAATCTGGCTCTTGCGAAAGAACATCTGGGCCGATCAAAAAAACTTTGCCCCGTCTGCCGGGTGCTGGCCCTCACCGACGAAGAGGATTTGTTGCCCATCTGGGCCGATCACAGCACGCCGCAGCTGACTTTTTAGACAAAATTAACAGAATCGAAGCGGAGCGGAGAAAGACTGCCAAGGCAGCTCGGAGGGTGATCGCACTGAATCAATTTGCAGGAATTCCTTGAGGGGAACTGGAGGCTGCACAAAAAATTGGATGCGTAAAAAACTCATCCTTTCTGCTCTGTCTGTGGAATATCCAGCGGTTTGTTCTTTCCTGTTCGAGACAGGTCATTTCCAGCGAACAATGCGGCGAGGTTTTGATCACTTTCAGAGTCCTCGATGAGGGCGAGGTCCCTGAGGTCTTTTTCAAAAAGGCGCATGCCTGCGATCTCGGAGACGGGTAGCCATTCGTCGAGGTGCCTCATAATCGTGCGAAGGTCGGTGTCGGCTGGGTGTTCGTCGTCCACAGATAGCCCGCTTGAGTAGTTTTCGAGTATTCGGCTTCGCCGTGGATTCGGTGCTTCGGGAGTTTTGGACAACTCGATCCATGCATCCGCACGAATCGTTCGCGTATCCGCCGCGAGCCAGATGAGCACTGCACCATCGGAAAGGCATGTGTGCGAGTGAGCATGGATGTGAACATGCTGCGGGCGCTTGCGCAGGACATCAAAGAGCATGAGTGCCGTATCGTGGAGCATCATGCCGGGACCGAGCAGTTCGAGTGATATTTTATCCCTGCCATCCCGTAGAGCCGCATAGAGGCTCGATAGCAGGACCGAGGGATCGCGTTCGGCAAGGTTGAGAAACATTAGAGGGCGCAGGTGGAATCGTTGCCGCGTGCAGGCACTTTGAGTTTTTGGCCGATACGCAATTGGCGCGGATCCGTGACTCCGTTGGCCTCCATGAGTTCGCTGTAGGTGACTTGGAGACGGCGGGAGACGGCATAAAGGTTGTCGCCGCTGTTCAGCGTATATTCGCCGACCGGCGCTGGGGGCGGTGTAGCGGCAACAGCTTTTGCCGGAGTCGGCGATGGGATGTCTTCGGCAATGATTGGCTGAGGGCTCGTGGATACAGGGATTCTTTCCTGCACCTCGGCATCCGCCTTGGTGTGAGGCGCTGTGTTTTTTGCTGCGAGAAATGTCTCCTTGAGCGCGGCCTCACCTGGTTTTGGAGCAGGCGGAGTGGTTGTTTTGGGGGCGGCGAGCGCGACCGCTTTGGCAGGGATGGGTTTTGAAGGTATGCGCTCGGCCGGTTTGGGAGCAACAGGTGCAGGCTTGGAAGCCGCTGCAACCTTCTTCGGAGTGGGTGGCAGCGCCTTCACTTCAGGCGTTGCGTCCGGTTGAGGCCATTCGTTTCTCGCGAGCGCATCGGACTTTGGTCCTTGGGGTGTTGCTGTTGGCGTCTCCACTGCTGCGGTGGGGTGGGGGACTTTTGGCTTCAGGCTGCTCATGGCATAGATGCCGCACAGCAGGATCACATGGAACCCCAGCACGATCAGGAAGGCCCATTTGAAGGAAAGTCCCATCTTGATGAAGCGGGCTTTCAGTTTGTTTTTTTCGAGTGCGGTTTCGGGATCGACATCGATCCAGTGAGGGTGGCGGGTTGGGTAGGATGGGGATGTTTTCATCGCCCGCTGTATCCTTCAAAAATATAATAAATGCAAATCGCCGGGGCCTTCTGAGCCTTTGCTGGTCTTGTTTTCCGGCCATTCGCCCAGTAGGCACGACCATTCGACCGGTGAAATCAACCGTTCGTTGAATTTGCAAAAAAGTTCGTTTTTACACGGCCTTGAGTCGGCGGAATTCGGAGCTGTGCCTTCGCGAGAGTTCGATCTTCACACCATT
>JAPLTI010000219.1 GCA_026398285.1 Verrucomicrobiota bacterium | reverse complement strand
GGAGAGGCCATCCTCACCACCCAGCGTGACTTCGGCGACCGCACGAACCGCAAGCATGCGCGTCTCAAATACACCATCGAGGATCGCGGCATCGCATGGTTTAAAGGCGAGGTCGAGAAACGCTCGGGCGTCACCTTCGGCCCCGCGAGGGAATTCCATTTCACAACGATCCAGGATCCATTCGGTTGGCACGAGTGCACCGATGGCACCTGGTTCTATGGCCTCCACATTCTCAGCGGACGCATCATCGACAAAGAAGGCTGGGCGATGAAAACCGCCCTCCGCGAAATCGCCGAAATCCATACCGGCGACTTCCGCCTCACTCCTTCCCAAAATCTCACCATCTCCGGTGTCACAGCTGCGCAGAAGCCCGTCATCGAAGCGATCCTCGCCAAGCACGGCCTCGACAAGGAAAACAACCGCTCTGGCATGCGTCTGAACGCCCTCTCCTGCGTGGCCCTGCCCACCTGCGGCCTCGCCCTCGCCGAAAGCGAACGCGCCCTGCCCGAGCTGCTCGAAAAATTCGAAACCGTCCTCGAGGAAAACGGCCTCGCCCACGATGCCATCAGTATCCGCATCACCGGTTGCCCGAACGGCTGCGCCCGACCCTACCTCGGCGAAATCGGCCTCGTCGGCAAAGCGCCCAACAAATACGCCCTCTATGTCGGCGCCGCCTACAACGGCACCCGCCTGAACCGCCTCATGTCGCCAAGCACGACGATGGACGGTGCCGTCGAAATGCTCCGCCCGGTCATCAAGCGCTACTCCCTCGAGCGCCAAGCCAGCGAAGGCTTCGGCGACTTCTGCAACCGCGCCATCCTGCCCGCCGACGCCACATTCCACAGTATCGGCACTCCAGTAGCAGCATAAGACAACCACACGCATTGAAGCTGGGGCAAGGTCGTCTCTCCGACCCGCAGGCTATACGAGTTGGAGGCGTCGACCGTGAAAGACACCCTCGCTCGTATGCTTGGATGACCATCGCCCCGCAGCTCGTTTGTCTTTGGAGGGTCAACCTCCGGCTTGACCCAAGATCGAACAGCTCTGCCACGACGGAGTCCGTCCCCATGACCCCGCGCGTCAGTTAGCTTCCGCGATTAAAACTTCTACTTCCGGAAAATCCTCCGCAGCGGGTGCTCGTCGAGGACATTGGCTTTTAAGCCTCCGAGTTTTGCGGGGTCGTAGAGTTGGATTCCCACATAGTAGTAGATCGGGCAAACGGGCATGGCTTTTTGCACCAGCAGATCCTCCGCGCGGCGGAGAATCTCGAAGCGGCGCGCCGGATCGAGTTCCCGGGTGGCTTCGGCAATAAGGTTGTCGTAGTCGGAGCTGGACCAGCCTGTGCGGTTGTTTCCGCCGCCGGTCAGGAACATGTCGAGGAAGGTATTCGGATCGGGATAGTCGCCGACCCAGCTGGAGCGGGCTATGTCATAGTCCAAAAGCGAGAGGGAGTTCAGGTAAACTTTCCACTCCTGCCGCTCGAGGTTCACATTCACTCCCAGAACCTCGCGCCACATGCTTTGGAGTTCCACGGCGATCGCCTCGTTCAGTTCGCTTTTACTGTAGAGGTAGCGGGCGTTGGGAAATCCCTTTCCGCCTGGATATCCGGCTTCGGTCATCAGTCGCGCGGCTTCCTCGGGGTCGAATGGCGCGCCGTCCGTTCCTTCGTAACCCGGGATGCCCGGCGGGACGAAACCTGGCGCCGGCAGTTCTCCCGCCCGGGTTATTTTTTCGACGATGCGTTTCTTATCCACCGCCAGCGAAAAGGCTCGGCGCACGCGCTCATCGCGGAAAGGCCCGCGCTCGCAGTTGTAGCGCAGAAAGTAAATCCCCAGAAACGGCGCGGCATGGAAATCCTTCCGCTTTTTCAGATCGTCAAGCAGCGCCGGCGGTGCAAGGCCTTTGTCCATGAGAAGGTCTGCAAGACCGCTGGCATAAAAATTAAAGGCCACATTGGCATCCGAGATCGGCAGGACATCTATCGTCTCGAGCTTCACTGCGTCACGGTCCCAGTAGTGGGGATTCTTTTTTAAGCGGATCCGGTCGTTGATCCGCCAATCCTCAAGTGTGTAGGCGCCGTTTCCGATGAGGTTGCCGGGCTTCACCCAATCATCTCCCAAGAGCTCGATGAGCTTCACCGGCACGGGATGCAGGGTGGAAAAAGCGCAGAGCTGAATGAAATAAGGCGTGGGATTTTCCAATTCCACAACCAGCGTCCGGTCGTCCGCCGCGCGAACCCCGACCTGCGCGAAGTCTGTGATTTTTCCTTCCGCAAAAGCCTGGGCGTTTTTGATCGGGAAGAGTTGGTAATTGTATTGCGAGCCGGTTTCGGGCGTGAGCGTGCGTTTCCAGCTGGCCACGAAATCCCGCGCCGTCAGCGCACTGCCATCGCTCCACTTGGCATCCGGCCTCAGATGGAATGTGTAGGTCTTGCCATCCGGCGAAATCTCCCACAGTTCGGCAACTCCCGGCACCGCCTGACCATCCTCGTTGTAGGCGCAGAGACCTTCGAAGAGGGCATTGACGACCCTGCCCTCCGGTTGGCCGGTGATGATGGCTGGATCGAGCGTCTCTGGCTCGGCTCCGTTCACGAAAACCAAATCCGCGCGCTCCCTTTGCCCCTCGCAGCCCGCAAGGGCAAGAATTGCCATGCAAATCCAACGGCCGAGGCGTAACGTCATTCGACTATGAAAGCGGGAATCCTTTTCTCTGCAATGTTGATCACTCTTCTGCTTGCGGGTTGCGCCTCGCGTCCACCGCTCCCGACAGTGCCTCGAGTGGATATCAAACGCTACGAAGGCCGCTGGTTCGAAATCGCGAAATACCCGAACTGGTTCCAACGCGGATGCGTAGCCGACACCACAGCCGAATACACCGCGCAGCCGGATGGCAGCATTCGCATCATGAATCGTTGCCGCCAAAAAAACGGATCCATCCGCGAGGCGAAAGGGCAGGCCACAATTGTGCCGGGGTCCAACAACTCGAAACTCCGCGTCCGCTTTGCCGGGAGTCCCATCGCCGGCGACTACTGGATCATCGGACTGGATGAAAAAAATTACTCCTGGGCGCTGGTGGGGCATCCCTCGCGGCAGTTCCTCTGGATTCTCGCCCGTGATCCGCAGCTCAACCCGACGAGTTATTCCAATATCGTCTCCCTTGCCGAGAAACTTGGCTACAAAGCCGCCCGCATCGAGAAAAGCACCCAAACATCATCCAAATGAACCACGATTCCCGCCGCGCCCGGCTCTATGTAAGCCGAGCCTGTCTGCTCAAATGCCCCGAGTGTGGCACAAGGCCTATTTTCCTGCCGCTACTGCGTATCCGCAGCCTGCGCGACTACTTCACGCCGCTTGATGGCTGCCCGCGCTGCGGCTACGCCTACGAGAGGGAGACCGGATACTTCCTGCTCGCCGTCTGGGCCATCAACTACGGTTTCGGCAGCATTCTCGGAATCGCGATCTATTGCTTCTTGGAGTTCAACTACCACCTCTCGCTTCCTGTTTTGCTGGGGAGTGTCATTACGCCTGTTGTGCTCTTTAATTTTTTCTTCGCACGCCACTCGAAGGCATTGTTCCTCGCCCTCGACCATTACTTCGACCCCCACACGAAAGATGGCTCAGGTGGAGGCGGCGGCGGGAGTGGAAAAACAAACCCGCCCACAAGTCCGGTTCCCGCTGCTCCGGTTGATGCCCCCAGGCCCGTGGAGCCGGCTCTCCATATCTGATTTTCGCTAATGCATCTGCTCAAGCTCAACTGTCCCGACGCCGTGGGCCTGCTGGCCCGCATCACGGGATTCATCGCGGCTTCCGGTGGAAACCTCCTCGATGTGAGCCAATATACCGATCCCGTCTCGCGCTGGTTTTTCACCCGCCTCGCATTCACCGGTGGCATGGTGGAGGAGGACTTCGCCCGCTTCGAGCGAGACACGCACGCCTTGGCTGATTCGATGAATGCCGAGTGGACGCTGCGCCGATCCGACCGGCCGGTGCGCACAGTCATTCTCGTCAGCAAACAAGATCATTGCCTCGTCGACCTCCTCTGGCGCTGGCGCTCGCGCGAGTTGAATATCGATCTCCCGCTCGTGCTCTCAAACCACGACGACGCCCGCCCTCTGGTCGAGCGCGAGGGTATTAGCTTTGAGAAAATTGATTTCTCCACCGACAAATCGACCGCCTTCGAGCAATTGGCATCCCGCCTGCGCGCCGAGTGTGCCGAACTCGTCATCCTCGCCCGCTTCATGCAAATCCTCCCCGAGGCCCTCTGTCGCGAGTTCGCCGGGAAGGTCATCAATATCCACCACTCTTTTCTCCCCGCCTTTGTCGGAGCGAATCCCTATCGTCGAGCCTTCGAACGCGGCGTGAAGCTCATCGGCGCGACCTGCCACCACTACGCCACCGAGGACCTCGACCAAGGGCCAATTATCGAGCAGGAGGTTTCCCGTGTGGAACACTACCACGAACCCGACGACCTCATTCGCCTCGGTCGCGACTGCGAACGCCTCGCGCTCGCCCGCGGAGTCCGCTTCCATGTCGAAGACCGAGTCCTCGTCCACGGCAGTCGCGCCATCGTCTTCCGCGACTAAAAAGCTCTCGGCTCACCAAACTCCACCCAGTCCTCGTCAACGCACGAACCAAAAATTTGGACGATCGTTCAAATTTTTGGTCGTCGGTTTTTTTTGAAAATGCGGAACCAGTTGGCGAAGTGTTTTTTCAGGCCCTCGCGGAAGGTGAGGTAGTGGCCTTCGGGTTGGCCTCCTTTTTTGAGGGCGGCGAGGAGGGCGGGGATGGTGAGTTCGTCTAGTTCGAAGGAGGTCCAGGAGACGCCGGCGGCGGATTCGTGGTGGGCGTCGCTGGCAGCGGTCATGGAGAGGCCACGGGATTTTGCGTATTGCAGCGCTTTTTCGTTGTAGCTTTTTGCAGTCACGGCGGCGTTGAAGACTTCGAGCACTTCGATGTCCAAGGTGTCGAGGGTTTCGGCTCGGATGCCGGCGCGCCATTTGTCGAAGGGATGCGCTGGAATGCCGATGCCTCCGGCTTTTTTGATTTCTGCGAGCACATCGCGGGCGGGTTTTCCTTTGAGGTATGGGAGTGTGGCTCCGATGCAAAGGAGGTGTCCTTCCGCTGTGCTTACTTCCACGCCTGGTATGACGAGGAATCCCTCCGGCAGTTGGCGTCCCTGCAGGTAATCGTGGGCCTCGCAGGTGTTGTGGTCCGTGATGGCGATTCCGCTGAGGCCTCGGCGCCGGGCCGCTTCGATCATCTCCTCGGGGCTGTTGCAGGCATCCTTGGAAAAAAATGTGTGCGTGTGGAGATCGAATCGGTGGAGCATGGATGTGTAAGGTTTCCCTTGTGGGCGGAACTTGTGTAAAGAACGAAGTCATCAACATGAGTGTGGCATTCAAGGAATGGGCCGTCGTCTGCGAGGCGATTGGCAGTGGCAGGCAAAGCGTGATGCTCCGCAAGGGGGGCATCGCTGAAGGACGCGATGGATTCGCCTTTAAGCACCGCGAGTTCTTTCTTTTTCCGACGTGGTTTCACGAGCAGTTGGAAAAAACGACGCTTCCGGTCGGCACGACCCTGCCGCCTCAATTGGAGGGCGAAATCGAAATTCGCTACGCTGTGACTTTGGAGTGGAGTCGTCTTGTCACCGATGCGGGGCGGTTGCCCTCGCTGCGCGAGTTCCACATTCTCCATGATAGCGTGGTTGAGGAGCGCTTCCGCTATGACGAGGTCCCCGGCATCCATGTTGGATTCGTGCGGGGATTCCGTCTCGTTTCGCCCCATCGCCTGGCCATTCAAAAAAGTTTCGGCGGATGTCGTTCTTGGCTCGACCTTCCGGGTTTGGAGGACGCCGAACTTGTTCCGGTGATCAGCGACGAGGAAAATGCCGCCAGAAGAGACGCTCTCCAAGCCCTGCTGGGCTGATTCGGGGTATTCGTCGGTTTCGCTCATTTCGCAGCAACAAGTCCATGGCCTAGACCATGATTTCCTACACCAGACGACTCCTGTCCTTGGTTGGAAGAGGGAGCTTTATGAAATCTGCATTCTGCCTTTGTCGGTGAGTCGGTATTTCTGGAGGCGGCTGTTGGGTTTTTCGGGGATGGTTCGTTCGGCACAGGTAGGAAATATGCTCGTCCGTGAGTTGCTCGCGTTCGAAACCGTTCGATTCCAAATCATCGAGCACGGTGGTTGTCTTTACCAGGTGGGCGGCTTGTGAAAGGTGCCTTGGGCGTCGGTGAGAGGGTTCGAAAATTGCGATGCCTCGAGGACGCCCCGTCGGATTTGTTTGTAGAAATCCACTTCGGGTTGGAGGGCGTAGCTGAGGCGCTTCTGGGGATTGATGAGGCCAACGGTTTTTCGAAACCGCTGGCGGACGATTCGAATGGGTTCGAGGAGGTCGGAGTCGTTGGAGAGGACGACGGCGCACTCCATGGCGTCGTCGAAGGCGTCGAGAAGCAGGGCGACGGCGAGGTTTACATCGGAGCCCTTTTCCTCTGTCTTGAGGACATCGACCTTCACTGGAGGGGTGTCCAGAGGGAAGAGAGGCATCTTTTTCACGCTCTGCAGAAATGCCCCCAACTGAATCTCAACTTCGGGCAGGGTGCGGAGGGCGCGCAGGTAGGTGTGCTGGCGCGTGGATTTGTCGGGGTCCATGGGGTCGGGCTTGATGAGTGCGGAGAAATAGCGGATTCGCAGAATCTCATGACTAGGGAGGAGGGCCTTGGCGATTGCGCGAGGGTCAACCCAGCGGATGCCGAATCGGCGCGAGGCTCCGTAGTAGAAATTGAATCCATCGATGTAGAGGATGGTTTTCATAAAAAAAGCAGGGGCCGCGCCTTGCGGCAACGGCCCCGCGTCCTTTCGCCGAAGCTACTCGGAGGGATGATTCGAAAGCTTGGTCGAGGAATTGGCGCCCGTCAAGAAATGAAAATGCGTGGTTTCTCCGAGATGCGGAGGCTGGGGAAAAGAGGGCCGGACGGATGGTGAATTGTCACGGGGCGGGCTCCTTGAGCTGGTTGGTGGTTGTTCATTCGAAAAATATGGTCGAGACAAATCCACTGCTAATGGCCAAGCGTTACCGCAAGCGTTGTGGCGGAATGCTTGTGGTCAGGTTTTGCGGATGTGGGATTTCACTTCGCCATCGTGGAAGCGGGTGGTGAGTTCTTTTGAATTCAAGGCATCGGATGCGGAGCGGAGGATTTGTCCGTTTTCATCCATGGTGATGGTGTAGCCTCGCGCCAGTGCGGCGGCTGGGTTTAGGGCGCGGAGGACGGCGGCATTTCGGGCGAGGGATGATTTTTCGTGTTGCAGCTGTGAGTCGGCGCGGCGTTCCAGTATGTCGCGGTATGTGGCGAGTCGGCGGGAAAGCTCGGAGATTTTCAGATCTGGACGATGGCCTGCAAGGATGCGGGCGTGGCGCTCAAGGAGAAGACGTAGCTGGTGTGGAGCGGAATCTGCGGTGGATTGCAGGTCCTCGAGAAGGCGGTCGAGTGTTTGTTGTCTCTCCTGGAGTATGCGGCGCGGTTCGAGGAAAAGCGCGGTTCTCTGCAGGGCGACGAGCTGATTGCTCAGTCCATCGAGGCGCATGAGAACAGGTCGTCCGAGGCGGGCGGTGAGGTGCTGTAGTTTGTCGAGCAATTCACCCGAATCGGCGGAGAGGATTTCCGCCGCCGCGCTGGGAGTGGGTGCGCGGAAGTCGGCTGCGAAATCGCAGATTGTGAAATCGATTTCATGACCTACGGCGCTCACGACCGGGATCGGGCTGGCTGCAACGGCGCGCGCCACGGCTTCTTCATTGAATTCCCAGAGGTCTTCCAAGCTGCCGCCGCCACGAGTCACCACAATCACATCGAAGGGCGGAAGGCCGGTGGCGGATGAATCTCCAAGCAGGCGAATGGCCTCGGCGATTTCGTTCGCGGCACCTTTACCCTGAACGCGCACGGGATAGATGACGACTTCAATACCTCGCTGACGGCGGTGCAGGACATTCAAGAAATCCTGGATTGCTGCGCCGGTGGGCGAGGTCACCACGCCGATGCGGCGGGGGAACTTCGGCAGCGGGCGCTTTTTTTCTGAGTCGAAGAGGCCCTCGGCATCGAGCCGGTGCTTGAGTTCTTCGAATTTCGCCTGGAGGGCACCGACTCCGCGCTCTTGGATGCGGCGGACGATGATTTGGTAGTTCCCGCGTGGTTCGTAAACGGTGAGGGAGCCTTGAATCTGAACATGAACGCCGTCGGCAAAGTTCATGCCCCGCAGTTGGGCGGTTTGGCCGGCGAAAAGCACGCAAGCGATCTGCGATCCGGCGTCCTTGAGTGTGAAGTAGGCGTGGCCCGAACTTTGGCGCCGAAGATTCGAGATTTCGCCTTCGACCCACACCTCCCCGATGCCGTCCTCGAGGAGGCCTCGGACTTTGCGGGTGAGGGCGCTGACGGTGAGAATAGCCGGTTCGGCTGGCTTCTGGGCCGGCTTGGGTTTCGAGGTGGTGCCTTTCAGGTCGAAGTCGAGTTGCATGGCGTGTTGTTAAGCGTGGAGGTGATGCGTTCAGCAAGAGCGGGACTGATTCCGGAGACTTTTGCGATGTCTTCAGGAGTGAGGGATTTGATGCGTTCCACGGAGCCGAATTTTTCGAGCAAGGCCCGCTTGCGGTTGGCGCTGACGCCGGGAATGGCATCCAGGAGGCTTTCCCGGACGCGTTTTTTCAGTAGGAGGCTGTGGTAGCCATTCGCCGTGCGGTGGGCTTCGTCACGGATGCGCTGGAGCAGGCGCAGCGCGCCACTGTCTTGTGGAAGCCGCATCGGGAGCGGGCGTCCGGGGCGGTGGATTTCCTCGAATTCCTTGGCCAAGCCAATAATCGGCACATTTTGGAGACCAAGGCGCTTGAGTTCCTCACAGGCACTGGAAAGTTGGCCGCGTCCGCCATCCACAATAATGAGGTCGGGTATGGCAGTGGCATTTGTATTTTCGGATTCGCGCAGGATGCGTCCGTAGCGTCTGCGCACGACCTCGGCCATGCTGGCGAAATCATCCTGTGTGGTCAGCCCTTTGATTCGATAAGTGCGGTAGCCGGCGCGGTCGGGAACACCATCACGGAAGCGGACCATCGAGGCTACGATATGTGCGGATGAGATGTTTGAAATGTCAAAGCACTCCATGACACGCGGCGGGGAGGGGAGGGCAAGCGCGGCTTGGAGCGCGGTGACATCTGCTTCGGGGTTGATCGTCGTCGGCAGCGACTTGCGGGTGAACCTTGTGGTCGGGCGGGTTGTTGTTTTGAGGTCTTCGAGGAGATTGCGGAGTTGCGCGGCCTTTTCGAAATCCATCTTCTCGGCGGCGGCCTTCATTTCGGATTCGACCTGATCGAGCATTTCGCGGCCTTGGCCCTCGAGGAACTCGCAAGCGGATTCCACGCGGGCGAGGTAGTCTTCGCGGGTTGTCTTGCCGATGCAGGGCGCGCTGCAGTTTTTGATGACATGGTCGAGGCAGTGTTTGTATTCCGCCTCGCCTGGTTCGAGTGGACGGCAGGAGCGGATGCCGAACCGCTTGCGCATGGCTTCCAGAGTGCTGCGAAGGGCGCCTGCATTGGCGAAAGGACCGAAATATCGTGCTCCGTCTTCCTTGCGCATGCGGGTGAGGGCGAAGCGGGGCATCGGCTCTGCGAGGTGCACTCGGACGAGCAGGAAGCGTTTGTCGTCGCGGAAGCTGATGTTGTATTTCGGGCGGAATTCCTTGATGAGGCGACCTTCGAAAAGCACGGCTTCGGCGTCGCTGCGGACGATGTGGTATTCGAGGTTCCACACGCTATCGATCAGGGCTCGTGTTTTCAGGTCTGCCGAGAATTTGCGCGATGGCATGAAGTAGTTGCCTACTCGCTTGCGGAGGTCCTTCGCTTTGCCGACATAGATGACATGGTCCAACCGGTCGCGCATCACATACACGCCGGGCTTGTGCGGCATGTCGCGGAGAATCTTCTGAAAATCCGCTCGCGGCTTCTGGTTGCTCATGGCCTAACGATGAAGCATGGCGGGGCGGGGTGCAAGCGAGCTACAGGCAGACATCCAGATACTCGAGCACCTTGGAAAAGGGGACTGTCTCTAGTCTACCGAAGTCATCATGCCGCGTGAGTCGGTCCCGGGTTACGGCAGGACTCGAAATGCCGCAGAGGAAGCGTGCAAGTTGGCGCTTCGCGCGCAAGGCTGCGTGACCCTCGGCGCGGAGGTTGGTGATGGCTTCAACATCGGCTTGGCTGATATCTGCATCATTTCCTTTGGGAAGTTGGGTAGCTTTTTCTCCTCGGCATCGGCCGCAGTGTCCGCAGTCTGAGTCGCATTTTTCGCCGAAGTAGGCGAGAAGGCGGCGAACGGAGCATCCGGGGGCGGAAGTGAACTCGACGATGCCATCCAGGCGCGCGAGGTCTTGCCTCTCCCGCGAGCTGAAAAGTCCGTGGAGCCAGGTGGCGATCTCGCGGGGATTTCGTTCTTTGGCTCCCGCTAGCAGGCGAAACTTGTGGCGCAGGCCGGAGGGTTTGATTTCGATATCACCCGCCTCTTCCAGATAGCTCAGCGCTTTGAGAATGCGTTCGCGGGATTCTCCGATTTTTTCGGCGGCGGCATCTGGTTCGATGGTGAGGAGGCGTGTGCCGCGTTTTCCGGAGGCGAAGAGGCTTTTGAGGAATTTTTGCCTCTCTGGCGTGTGTCCAGCGATGACGCGATCTTCCGGATGTCGGAAGGCAATTTGCAGGGTTGCGTAAAAGAGCCCGGCTGGTTCGAGGATTTTGTCTTTTTCGAGGTAGGTGATGACGGTTTCCAGGACGAGCGGGCGGATGTCGGTGGTTCGCGAAATATCGTAGCGGCTGATGTCGAATTCATCGCCTTGGCGGAGGAGGTGGTCCACGAGATGGCGAAGGGCCTGTTCCTCGGGCGTGTCGCCGAGGATGAAGTTTTGGAGGACGGTGAGGTCGTCGGCGCAGGCCAGCATCTCGCAATGCGAGTCCTGTCCGTCGCGGCCGGCGCGACCGATTTCTTGTTGGTAGTTCTCGAGAGTCTTGGGGAGGTTGAAATGAAAGACCGAACGGATATCCGCTTTGTCGATGCCCATACCGAAGGCAATCGTCGCCACAATGACATCGCAGCGGCCTTGCATGAAGTCGTCCTGGGCTGTGGCGCGGACATCGTTTGCGAGTCCGGCATGGTAGGCTCTTGCGCGTATGCCTGCCCGCTGGAGACTGCCTGCGACGCTCTCTGCGGTATGTTGGAGGGTGACATAAACAATGGCTGGGAAGGGTTTCTTTTGGACGAGTCGATCGATGAGCAAATCCAAGCGCTTGTCCGCCGCAACCGGCGTGATGTGCAGGCCCAGATTGGGTCGGTGGAAGGAGGTCTGCACATGGTCTCCCTTGGCGATGCGGAAGGCTTCGCGGATTTCCTTTGATACGGCAGGCGTTGCTGTGGCCGTGAGTGCTAGAACGCGCGGGATGCGGAATTTTTTCGCCAGAGCGGCCAGACGCAGATACTCGGGACGGAAATTGTGTCCCCATTCCGAAATGCAGTGGGCCTCATCGATGGCGAGCATGCTGATATTCGCCCGCTTGATCTTTGCGACGAAGGTCTCGCCCACGAAGCGCTCGGGAGCGACATAGAGAAGCTTGAGTTTTCCGGATGCGAGTCCTTCGTAAATGGAAGCCGTTTCAGCTGGAGTAAGCGTCGAATCTAAGCGTGCTGCGGCGATCCCGCGTTTTTGCAGCACATCGACCTGGTCTTTCATCAGTGCGATCAACGGCGAGACGACCAAGGTGATCCCATCCATGAGAACCGCTGGCAGTTGGTAGCACAGCGATTTGCCGCCTCCGGTTGGAAAAACAGCCAGTGCTGAACGCCTCGCGAGGAGGGTTTCTATGACCTGCTTCTGGCCCTGCCTGAAATGGGCATGGCCGAAGTGCTTCAGGAGTTCGGCGTCGAGGTCGTGGTTTGGAGATTCCATTTTGCGGCCTCAATAGAGCGCACCGGGAACGCTTCAGCAATCTTGGGTGAGAAACAAAAAAAGAGGGATTCGGCGTGCGAATCCCTCTTTTAGCAAATCAAGCTGAAGGCGTTGATTCTATGATGCGACTTCGGGCGCGGGCTCGTCGTCGTCCTTGTCGCTGACGACCGGGGCGATGCCTTGGAGGACTTCGCCGGCGCGGAGGTCGATGAGTTTCACGCCTTGGGCATTACGGCCTGTTTCGCGGATTTCTTTGATGCGGGTGCGGACCATTTTGCCTTTGTTGGTGATGAGCATCAGCTCGTCTTCGTCGCGGACGGTGAGGGCTCCGGCGACTCCACCGGTTTTATCGGTGGTTTTCATGGTGATGATGCCTTTACCTCCACGTCCTTGGAGGCGGTATTCCTCGAAGCTTGTGCGCTTGCCGAGGCCGTTTTCACCAGCTACGAGAAGTTGGCAATCCTTGTTCACGATAGCGGTGCCGACGATGTAGTCGCCTTTATCCGGGCGGATGCCCCAGACGCCGACGGTGTTGCGGCCTTGGTCGCGGAGTTCCTCTTCGGTGAAGCGGATGCTCATGCCTTCGTGGGTGATAAGGACGATTTCGTCGTGGCCAGTTGTGAGCTTGCAGTCGATGAGGCGGTCGCCTTCCTCGATCTGGATGGCGATGATGCCGCCTTTGCGGATGTTTTTAAAATCGTTGAGGTTCGATTTTTTCACAATACCGCTGCGTGTGGCGAAGAGGACATGGAGATTTTCGTTCCAGGTTTCCTCGTCGGTTTTCTGACCTTGAACTCGGATGGTGGCTGCAATTTTCTCGTCTTGTTTTAGTTCAAGAAGGTTTGCGATCGAACGGCCTTTGCTGGCGCGGGAGCCTTCTGGAATCTCAAATACACGCTCGACATAGCAGCGTCCGCTCTCGGTGAAGAACATGAGATAGTCGTGTGTGGTAGCCGTGAAGAGATATTCCACGAAGTCGCTGTCCTCCTCCTTCTCGGCCTCGCGGGCAACCATTCCAATGACGCCTTTGCCGCCGCGCTTTTGGGCGCGGAAGGAACTGACGAGCGTGCGCTTGATAAAGCCGTTGTGGGTGAGAGTGACGATGACGCCTTCGTTTGCGATGAGGTCTTCTATGGCCATCTCGCCTTCCGCTGGCACGATTTGTGTGCGGCGTGGGGTGCCGTATTTGAGCTGAAGCGCGCGGAGTTCGTCTTTGATGATGGTGAGAACGCGCTTTTCCTTGGCGAGGATATCGAGCAGGTCTTTGATCGTCGCCACCAGTTCATCATATTCTTGCTTGATGGTGTCGCGCTCGAGGCTGGTGAGTTGGTAGAGACGCAGATCGAGAATGTGGCCGACCTGTTTTTCCGAAAAGCTGTATTTTCCGTCAACGATCCGGGCTTCGCTGCGAATGAGGACGCCGAGGCCTTCAACGGTCTTTCTCGTCCAAGACAAGGCAAGGAGCTTGGCTTTGGCATCATCGCGGTCGCGGGAGTCGCGGATGATTTTAATGAAGTCGTCGATGTGTGCGAGGGCGATGAGGTAGCCTTCGAGCTTTTCTGCTTCGATCTCGGCGGCATCGAGGAGGAAGCGGGTGCGGCGGAGGATGACCTCGCGGCGGTGCTCGATGTAGCTGGTGATCGCGTCTTTGAGCGAAAGGAGCTTTGGCTTGCCGTGATCGATGGCAAGCATGTTTGTGCTGAAAGAGGACTCCAGAGCGGTGTGCTTGTAGAGGTTGTTGATGATGACCTTGGGATTGCCGTCGCGCTTGAGGTCGATGACCACGCGGGTATCTTCGGCGCTCTCATCGCGCACATCGCTGATACCGGTGAGGACTTTTTCATTCGTGAGGTCCGCGATGCGCTTCACGAGTTCCGCGCGGTTCACATTGTAGGGGATTTCGGTGATGACGATTTGCTCGCGTCCGCCCTTGACCTCGGCGACCCCCACGCGTCCGCGCACACGCACGGAGCCTCGACCAGTCTCGAAATATGAACGAATGCCTGTGGTGCCTTGGAGGATACAACCGGTCGGAAAATCCGGGCCTTTGATGTGCTCCATAAGCCCCTCAATGGTGATATCTGGATTCTCTATCTGGGCGCAGATGCCGTCGATGCATTCACTGAGATTGTGGGGCGGGATGTTTGTCGCCATGCCCACGGCGATGCCTGTGCCGCCATTGACGAGGAGGTTGGGGAAGGCGGCTGGGAAAACAGTTGGTTCTTCGCGGGTCTCGTCGTAGTTCGGCCTGAAATCGACGGTGCCCTTGTCCATGTCGTGCATGAGTGCGGCCCCAAGGTGCTGGAGGCGGGCCTCGGTGTAACGCATGGACGCTGGTGGATCGCCTTCCACGGAGCCGAAGTTCCCTTGGCCGTCAACGAGCATTTCCCGCATGGCCCAAGGTTGGGCCATGTGAACGAGAGTAGGATAAATCGCCTGGTCGCCGTGCGGGTGGTAGTTGCCCATCGTCTCCCCGACGATTTTGGCGCACTTCAGATGCTTGCGGTTGGGCTGAACGCCGAGCTCGTTCATCGCAAAAAGAATGCGGCGTTGCGAGGGTTTGAGGCCGTCGCGGGCGTCCGGCAAGGCGCGGGAAATGATGACGGACATCGAGTAGTCGAGAAACGACTTCGACATTTCATCGGCGACATTCACGAGTTCGACTTTTTCGTTTTGGGTATACATGGATTAAATGGGCATTGTTTCGGGAAAGAGTGGGATCCGGAGCTTCGTGGCGGCGGCACGAATGCGGGAGTCGGTGGCACAGAGGGGCAGGTCTTGAGAAATATCACATGCTGCCATATGGATGGCGTCCAGAGTGCGGAGAGACACTTCGGGATGGCAAAATTCGATCAGCGATCTCGCCTTGGAATAAACAGGCGAATCCAATGGAAGGATGAGAATCTGTTCGGCATCGATTTTTTTATGAAAAACCTCCCGCGCAGCAAGGCGTTGATTTTCGCTGATGGATTTGGTCCGGACCTTTGAGAGGAGGGCAGATGCCACTTCCACGAGGGAAAGTTCAGATGTGGTGAGCTCAATATTCTCGAGGGCATCTTGGAAGAAATCGCTGAGTTCCTCCTTGACGAGCAGTTTCACGATGATTGCGCTGTCTATATACATTACCAACCTCTGGAATCGCGATCTTCGCGGATGATTTCCTCTGAAGTAGGGCCGCCTTGCCACGCTGGCATTTTTGCGAGGTGCTCTCTGGTTCCAGTGAAGGGTTTGCCGCGCTTTTTGTGCGAGGTCGCGAGAAGCAAGGCCTTTGGTTTTCCGCCGCTTGTTATGGTGATCTCTCGACCTTTGGCTACAAAATCCAGAAGCGCGGAAAGGTGGGTCTTTGCGGAGCGAACGCTAATGGTCGCTCCAATACCGGGCATCTGAGCAATTTCTTGTAAAAACATCTCAGGCTTGTTTGTGGGTCTCTCCAAGATGTTGGCGGAAGTTTTCATGTCGAAATGTAGTCGCGCGTAGTTACGCGCGTCAAACATCCAGTCTGGCATTAAGCGCATTATCTTCGATGAACTGGCGGCGGGGCTCCACGACATCACCCATGAGGATGGTGAACATGCGGTCGGCCTCGACGGCATTGTCTTCGTTGAGACTGACCTTGAGCATCTTGCGCTTATCAGGATTCATTGTTGTTTCGAAGAGTTGCTTAGGATTCATTTCACCCAGACCTTTGAATCGTTGGATGGAGAGACCGCGTTTGCCGATTTCCAAGATGCTTGTGAGAATTTTCGGAATGGCGAAAAGCGGGGTGGTAACGGCCTTGTCGCCTTCGCCTTCGACGAGTTCGAAGATTGGCTCATCGCTGCTCGAGTAATGCTCAATTTTCAAGCCTTTTCTGGCCAGTTCATCAATCAGCTTCTGAGCGGAGGTGGACTCATGAAGCTGGATGAGCTTTGCGCGGCGGCGGTTCGCGTTTTCATTTTTCTCTTTTTTGGACTTCGCAGGCGAGTCCGGGGCCGGAACTTCGCCTTCGAGTGGCTCTGGTGCTGCCTCTTCGTAAAGATTGAGGTCGCGATTGCCTTCATGGAATTCACGGACTTCGGCCTCACCGGGGAAGTAGCTCGCCCACTCGGTGTTGCCTTCGCGGACTTTAACCATGAACGTCGGGAGTTTGCCGGTTTTGGGGTCTCTCTCGGCGAGGTATTCCTCAAAGTCGCCTCCGTGCCTACGAATCGCATCGCTGAATTTGGCGAAGCGCTCGAGGAGTTCGAGGATTTCCTTCAGTTGGCTGGAACTGAAAACTTTGCCGTCCGCAAGATTTTTGATCTTCACTTCATCCGCACCGATGCCGATGAGGATTTTGTTTAGTTGCGCATCGTCATCGACATATTCTTCGCGCTTCTTGCGTTTGATTAGGTAAAGGGGCGGTTGGGCAATGTAGACTTTGCCTTGTTTAACAAGCTCCACCATGTGCCTGCAGAAAAAGGTGAGCAGAAGCGTGCGAATGTGCGAACCATCGACGTCGGCATCTGTCATGATGATGATGCGCCCGTAGCGGAGTTTCTCGATATTGAAGCTGCCCTCGCGATCCTTCTCGGTAGCGGCGATGCCGATGCCAGTGCCGATTGCCGTGATGAGGGTCTGGACTTCGGTGTTCTGAAGGACTTTGTCGAGGCGGGCCTTCTCGACATTGATGATTTTGCCTTTGATCGGCAGAATCGCTTGGTATCTCCGGTCGCGGCCCTGCTTCGCTGAGCCGCCGGCCGAGTCACCTTCCACCACGTAGAGTTCGGTGAGGTCTGGGTCACGCTCGGAGCAATCTGCAAGCTTCCCGGGGAGTCCACCGCCTGTGAGCGCACCCTTGCGAACGGTCTCACGAGCCTTGCGGGCCGCTTCGCGGGCGCGAGCAGCCATGAGGCACTTCTCGATGATGCGTTTGCCCACATTCGGATTTTGGTCGAAATGCAGCATGAGGCCTTCGTAGGTGATGGAGCCCACAATGCCCTCCACCTCGGGAGATATCAGCTTAACCTTGGTCTGGGATTCGAAGCGTGGATCCGGATGCTTCACGCTCACGACAGCGGCCAAGCCTTCGAGAACGTCGTTGCCGGTGATGGCAACATCCTTTTCCTTCAGGAGGGAGTTATTCTTGGCATACTGATTGATCGCGCGAGTCAGTGATCCGCGAAAGCCGCTGCTATGCGTGCCCCCATCTGGATTTGGGACGGCGTTTGTGTAGCACAAGAGTTGCTCGTTGTAGGTATCCGTATAATTCAGGCCGATCTCAACGATCACTTTGTCCCTTGTGCCCTTAATCATGATGGGCTTGGGGTGGACGAGAGTTTTGTTCTGAACGAGGCGGTCGACAAACTCCTCCACTCCTCGCGGGTGGAGAATCTGCATGGGGTTGGCACCCTCTTGGCGTTCATCGAGAAAAGTGAAGGAGAGTGGCGCGTTGATATACGCGAGATCGTTGAGGCGGGTAATGATGCGCTCAGACTTGAATTCGATCGTTTCCTCGAAGATTTCGGAGTCCGGCATGAAGGTGATGAGTGTCCCTGTCTGCTTTGCGGACTTGACCTCGGCGATGACATGCAGCTTCTGCTTGGTTGTTCCGCGCTCGAAAGACATCGCGTGGATTTTTCCCTCGCGGGTTACCTCGACCTTAAACCACTCCGAGACAGCATTGACGCACTTCGCTCCCACACCATGTGTGCCGCCGGAGTATTCGTAGTTGCCCTGGCCGTATTTGCCACCCGAGTGCAGGCGGGTCAGCACGAGCTCCACGCCTGGGATGCCTTCCTCTTTGTTAAGGTCCACCGGAATACCACGCCCGTTGTCGCGAATGGAAATCGATCCGTCTGCATGGATCGTCACATCGATATGGGTGCAGTGGCCTGCTAAAAATTCATCGACCGAGTTGTCAAGAACCTCGCTCACGCAGTGGTGCAGGGCCCTCTCGTCGGTGCCGCCGATATACATGCCAGGCTTTTTGCGAACAGCCTCGAGGCCCTTGAGGGAACTCAGATCGTCGGCTGTGTAGCTGCTCGCTTTGAAGTCCGGCCGGACTTTAGTGGGTTTTTTAGCTTCGGGGGTCGTCGCGTTTTCGTCGGGAATGTGTTCGTCTGGCATCTGATTCAAAAAATTATGTCACCTAAGTAGGTAGTAGGACTCCCCATGTCATTACCTCAAGGCACCAACTCGGAGCAATGTTTTTTCCGCAATATTCTGGCGTTTCCCACTGGATAGTGGGATGAGTCCTCCTTCTCTCCACAAGATGTTGGGTAAAATCTGTTCCCTGAAAAAAATGTTTCCCATTCTCCGAGAGGGCGCGTGGATCATTATTCTTCTCGTGGTCGCGTTCGGTGCGTTCACCTGGAACAGGGATTCGGTTTTCTTCGACGATGCGATTTATTTTTTGGACGGGGATTGCTTTTCGCGCATGACACGAGCTCGGATGATCGAGGAGGGGGGGCTCCGCTCGATCAGGCATCA
>JAPLTI010000177.1 GCA_026398285.1 Verrucomicrobiota bacterium | reverse complement strand
ACCTGCAAATTCAACGAACGCACCGCCATCGACACCCCGGCCATCCGTGCCCTCCTTAAAGAAAAAAACATCACGCCCATCAAAGCGGATTGGACGAACGCGAACCCCGAAATTACAGCCGCCCTCAAGAGCTTTGGTCGTGTGGGAGTGCCCCTCTATGTCATCTACCCCGCATCCGCCCCCCAAACTCCCGTTGTTTTGCCTGAACTCCTGACGGAATCCCTCCTTACCGAGGCGTTGAAAAAAATCCCATAGCTTCGGCGCGGCGGAACCCGCTCGGCCTTTTGTTTGGATAGGGGCTTGATTCTTTGAAAGCCATTTCCCACTTTGTGAAGCTGATGAAACGGAACTTTCTCTCTCGTGTTGATTTCGGGTCACTTCCATGCGGCGCATTCGTGGCAGTCATGCTCTGCGGATTGTTTTTTTCTGGATGCAAAAAGAAGGACGCAGCGGGAAATCCCGACGAAATAGTCATCGGCGAGTTTGCCTCGCTCACCGGGGCCACGGCGAGTTTTGGGCAGTCTGCTCACAAGGGCGTGCGCATGGCGGTGGATGAGGCAAATGCCAATGGCGGCGTGCTGGGAAAAAAACTGCGCCTCGTCACCGAGGACGATCAGTCCAAAGCGGGTGAGGCGGCGACAGTCGTCCGACGCATGATCTCGCGTGAAAAACCGGTTGCCATCATTGGAGAGGTCGCCTCATCGCGCTCGCTGGAAGCCGCTCCGATTTGCCAGCAGAACAAAATCCCGATGATCTCTCCCGCCTCGACGAATCCTAAGGTCACGGAGACCGGCGACTACATTTTCCGCGTCTGTTTCATCGATCCGTTCCAAGGCGCCGTGCTCGCGAAATTCATGCTCCAGCGCGGATGGAAGAACGCCGCCATCCTCACCGATGTGAAGCAAGACTATGCCGTAGGTCTCACGGATTTCTTTAAGGACTACTTCACGAAAAACGGCGGCACCATTGTGAGCGAACAGAGCTACAGCTCGGGCGACAAGGATTTCAAGGCCCAGCTCACCTCCATCCGCAGCACCAATCCCGAGGCCATCCTTGTGGCGGGCTATTACAACGAAGCCGGGCTCATTGCCAGCCAGGCAAGGGAATTGGACATCAAAGTCCCGCTCCTCGGCGGAGACGGCTGGGACTCGCCATCACTCGTCGAAGTCGCTGGGGATGCCATGGAGGGGAATTTTTTCTCAAACCATTTTTCAGCTGAGGACAAGTCGCCCGCAGTGCAGAGCTTCCTCGCCAAATACAAAGCCAAATACATCGAGAGTCCGGACGCCATGTCGGCTTTGGCCTATGATGCCGCAATGCTTCTCTTCGATGCCATGAAGCGCGCCGGAACGACCGAGTCCACCGCACTTCGCGATGCGATCGCCTCGACAAGCGGCTTCCCGGCAGTGACCGGCAACATCACGCTTGATGCCAACCGCAATGCCAGCAAGTCCGCCGTGATCCTCCAGATACAGAACGGGAAATTCCGCTTTGTCGAAACCGTGGCGCCTTGATCCCGAAACTCCGTGGACTGGGCAAACCTCACGCAGCAACTCATCAACGGCCTCTCGCTGGGCGCGATCTACGCCCTCATCGCGCTCGGTTACACGATGGTTTACGGCGTGCTGCGTTTCATCAACTTTGCGCACGGCGATGTCTTCATGATCGGTGCCTTTGCCGGTCTCTATGTGCACCGTTGGCTGAAGCCATTTTTTCAATGGATGCCGGAGTTTCTCTCCGCGTTACTCGTTCTCCTGCTCTCGATGTGCATCTGCGCGGCCCTTGGAATCCTCATCGAGAAACTCGCCTACAAGCCGCTCCGCCAACGCTCGCGCCTCACGGTGCTGATCACTGCCATCGGCGTGTCGCTCCTGCTCTCCTACGGCGCACAACTCCTCTTCGGCGCCGCTCCAAAGGGCTTCCCCCAGCTTATCAAAAATGACACCCACGACCTGCCGGGAGCTGTCTCCATAACCACGGAGCAGATCGTCGTGCTGGTGGTAACACTCCTGCTTTTGGTTTCCCTCCGTTTTATTGTCCAAAAAACCCGCATGGGTCTTGCGATGCGTGCGCTGTCTAACAACCCGACCGCCGCCTCGCTCATGGGCGTGAATACGGATGCCGTCATCTCGTTCACCTTCGGCCTGGGATCCGCCTTGGCAGCGGCAGCCGGGATTTTTTTCGCCATGCTTTACCAGGCCATCGACCCCTTCATGGGGATATTGCCGGGCATCAAAGCCTTCGTCGCCGCAGTGCTCGGTGGCGTCGGCAACATCGCCGGAGCCGCTCTGGGAGGCTTTCTGATCGGCCTCGTGGAAACCCTTGTTGTGGGATACAGCAAAAACATTGGCATCCCGCCAGGCTTCCGGGATGCCGTGGCCTTTGTAATTTTAATATTGATCCTCATGTTCAAGCCAGCCGGACTCCTTGGAAAATCCGAGCGCGAGAAAGTCTGATGCCGTGAAGAAGCACATCGCACACCTTGCCCTCGTTGCTGGTTTGGCTGCCAGCGTGGCGCTTTATGCCATCGCGCCGCAGTTGGACGATTACGCGGTGAACATCTTTGTTCTGGCCGGCATCAACATCATCCTCGCAGTGAGTCTCAATCTGGTGAATGGCCACACAGGCCAGTTCTCGCTGGGCCACGCCGGTTTCATGGCCGCAGGCGCCTACACATCGAGCATCATCACGCTCACGCTGGCGCCTGCTCTGGCGTCTGCACCCGCTTGGCAGGCCCAAGCCGCCTTTTTTTCAGCCTTGCTTGCAGGCGGTCTCTTTGCCTCCTTCTGCGGCTTCCTCGTTGGCGTGCCATCCCTTCGGCTTCGTGGCGACTACCTCGCCATCGTCACCCTTGGGTTCGGAGAAATCATCCGCGTTGTCATTCAAAACACGAATGCACTCGGTGGCGCACGAGGCCTCGAGGGCATTCCCCCCTACACGAATCTGCTCTGGACCTTTGGCATCGCCACAGTGGCCATCTATGTTGTGGCGAGCCTGGTTAACTCGACCTATGGACGCGGGTTCATCTCCGTGCGCGACGACGAAATCGCCGCCGAGGCCATGGGTATCAACACCACGAAATACAAGGTCGCGGCTTTCGTCATCGGCGCCTTCTTTGCCGGTCTCGCCGGCGGCCTCTATGCCCACTTCATCAGCTACATCGCACCCGAAGGCTTCAATTTTCTGAAATCGGTGGATGTCGTCGTGATGGTTATTCTCGGGGGCATGGGGAGCACTCCGGGAGTTGCCGCCGCTGCCGTTTTGCTGACCTTGATGAATGAGCTCCTGCGCGATTTTGAGCAATACCGGATGATCGTTTTTGCGCTTTTGCTGATCATTTTGATGATCGTCCGCCCGCAGGGTCTGCTGGGCAATTTTCAGCGCCGAAAAAGAAAGGCCCCCCAGCCATGAGTGACCTGCTGAAGCTCGAGCGGGTCACCATGGAGTTCGGCGGCCTGCGCGCCGTCGGAGATCTGGATTTTCACATCGCCCCGGAGGAGATGGTCGGCCTCATCGGCCCAAACGGGGCGGGGAAGACAACGGTCTTCAACATCATCACCGGCGTTTACAAACCCACGCGCGGAGCGATCCGCTTCAATGGCGTCTCGCTCCACGATAAGAAGGCCAACCGCATCACCGCGCTCGGCATTGCCCGCACATTCCAAAACATCCGCCTCTTCGGCTCGCTCACTGTTTTCGACAATGTCCGCACGGCGATGAATGGCCGCCTTCGCCATGGCATCATCCACTCGCTCACCCGTGGGCCGGCATTTCGTGCCGAGGAGGAACGGATTCGCGGTGAGGTTCTCGCGCTTTTAGATATTTTTGGACTCAAAGATGATGCCGACAGGCAGGCGACAGATCTGCCCTACGGCGACCAGCGGCGCTTGGAAATCGTGCGTGCTCTGGCCACTGGCCCGAAATTGCTCCTGCTGGACGAGCCCGCTGCTGGCATGAACCCCACGGAAAAAGTCCGCCTCATGGAGTTGATCCACTTTGTTCAGGAAAAATTCCGCATCGCTGTGCTTTTGGTGGAACACGACATGCGCGTCGTCATGGGGGTCTGCCAACGAATCGTTGTTCTCGACCACGGCCAGAAAATTGCTGAAGGCACGCCGCAGGCCATTCAACGCGATCCCAAAGTCATCGAAGCTTATCTGGGGGAGGAGGCTCACCATGCTTGAGATTCGGAATCTCCATGTCAGTTACGGAGGCATCGCCGCGCTTCATGGCATCTCGCTCGAAGTTCCCGCCGGGAGCATCGTGACACTCATCGGCGGCAATGGAGCAGGAAAATCCAGCACCTTGCGCGCGATTTCCGGCATCGCCAAGGTCGCGAGCGGCTCGATTGTTTTTGAGGGACGGGACATCACAAACAAGCCCGCCCACGAAATCGTCGCCCTCGGCATGGCCCACTCGCCCGAGGGACGCATGGTTTTTTCCAATCTCACCGTGCTCGAGAATTTGCACATGGGCGCGCATCTGCGCCGCGACCGCGTTGCCATTTCCTCAGACCTGGAGCGCATTTTTACTCTTTTCCCCAGATTGAAGGAACGCCTCCAACAAGCCGCTGGAACGCTCAGCGGCGGGGAGCAGCAGATGCTTGCCATCGCCCGCGCCCTCATGTCGAAGCCGAAATGCCTCCTCCTTGACGAACCCTCGCTGGGTATCGCGCCGATTCTCGTCCAAACGATTTTTTCCCGCATTGTGGAAATCAACCGCGAACTCGGCCTCACCATTCTGCTCGTGGAACAAAATGCCAACCTCGCGTTGCGCATCGCCAGCCACGGCTATGTCTTGGAAACCGGTCGCATCATTCTCAACGACACCACCGAAAGCCTCCGCACCAACCCCGCCGTCCGCTCCGCCTACCTCGGCGAAGAGCGTGCTACGTGATTGATTGGCTTTTTTTCAAAAACACCCATCAAAATAGAAAAGTCGAGAATTCCTAAAAAGAACGTATTTTTTCTGCTTTGATCGGATTATCAACGGAAAAATAGGATAAAATGCGCAAAAACCTAGCAATTTCAAAGGAGGCCATTCATTCCTCCAAGAAATTCAGGAATCGGTTGGGCGCTCTTTGAAATGTGCGGTAGTTGGGCCTCTGTGGCGCGGATTTGCCTTTTTTTTCGAAGAACTGGCTTGCCAAGCGGCCTTGTCTCTTACACTTTCCTCGCCCTTGAAATGAAAAGTCGGCCTGCTGGTTGCGAGGAGCGCCACTTTGTAACAACTTCCCGATCATGTCCAAATCCCTTGTCATTGCCGAAAAACCCTCAGTAGCCCGCGATCTTGCAAAGTCCCTCGGCAAATTCTCCAGCAAGGATGAATTTTTTGAAAATGACTCTTTGGTAATTACTTCTGCTGTCGGTCATCTTGTTGAGTTGTGCCTGCCGAACGAGATGGACAAGAAGCGGGGCAAGTGGAGTTTTGCGAATCTCCCTATCGTTCCTGACCATTTCGATCTCAAGCCGATTGAAAAAACAGCTTCCCGTCTCAGCCTCATCAAACGCCTGCTCAAGCGTCCGGATATCACAGAGGTCATCAACGCCTGCGACGCCGGCCGCGAGGGGGAGTTGATTTTTCATTACATCATCCAGCTCGCGAATTCGAAAAAGCCGACACGCCGCCTTTGGCTGCAGAGCATGACGACCGAAGCAATCCGCGAGGGATTTGCGCATTTGCGTGCCGGGCAAGAAATGGTTCCACTCGCGGATGCAGCCGTATGTCGCAGCGAAAGTGATTGGCTTGTAGGCATCAATGCCACGCGTGCCATGACGGCGTTCAACTCCAAGGGCGGTGGATTCCAACTCACGCCCGTCGGCCGTGTGCAGACGCCGACCCTCGCGATCCTGGCCGAGCGTGAGGAAAAAATCCGCGCCTTCAAGCCGCGTCCGTATTTTGAAGTTTATGGTGATTTCGGTGTCACCGCCGGTTCGTATCGCGGCCGCTGGTTCAGCGAGGGCTTCAAAAAAGGCGACGACGAGGATGCGAAAGCCGAGCGCATTTGGGATCGCGCCGCAGCTGAGGCGATCGTTGCGAAATGCCACGGCAAGCCGGGCGTCATCACCGAGGAAAAAAAACCCACTACGCAGGTCGCCCCGCAGCTTTACGATCTCACGACTCTCCAGCGCGAGGCGAACTCCCGCTTCGGCCTCAGCGCCAAGCGCACGCTCCAGATCGCCCAGGCCCTCTACGAGAAGCACAAAGTTCTCACCTACCCGCGAACCGACTCGCGCTACCTGCCGGACGACAACCTTCCGAATGTCAAAAAAATCCTCGCCGGGATTGAGCCTCAGGACCTCGCGCAACACGCCAGCTATGCTCTCGACAAAGGCCTGATTGGTCTGAACCGCCGCGTTTTTAACTCCGCCAAAGTCACCGACCACTTTGCCATCATCCCGACCGGCGTTTCGCCCAAGGCGCTCGATGATTTTGAGCTGAAGGTTTACGACATGGTCGCCCGTCGCTTCGTGGCCGCATTCTATCCCGCCGCGAAATTCGAGGTCACCACCCGCATCACCCGCGTTGAGCAGGAGGCCTTCAAGACCGATGGAAAAATCCTCACAGATCCCGGCTGGCTCGCCGTTTATGGCAAGGAAGCCGCTGGTGATGAAGACCAGACCGTCGTGGCGATCAAAGCCGGCGAATCCGCCAAGACCGAGGCGCTCGAGGTGAAGGAAAACGAGACCCGGCCACCAGCCCGCTTCACCGAAGCGACACTTCTTTCCGCCATGGAAAGCGCCGGGAAACTCGTTGATGACGAGGAACTCCGCGAAGCCATGTCCCAGCGAGGGCTCGGCACGCCAGCTACACGTGCTCAGACTATCGAAGGTCTCATCCTCGATGGATACCTGCTTCGCCAAGGCCGCGAAATCATCGTGACCTCAAAGGGCCTCGCCCTCATCACCCTCCTGCGTGGACTCGGCATCCAATCCCTCACATCACCCGAAATGACGGGCGAGTGGGAATTCAAATTGAAGCAAATGGAAGGCGGTGGACTCGACCGCGGACGCTTCATGGAGGAAATCCGCGCCTACACCACCGACATCGTCGAGAAGGCGAAAAATTTCCAAGGCGATACGATCGAAGGAAATTTCGAGGCAATCGATGTCACCTGTCCGAAATGCAACAATCGGGGTTTCAAGGAATCCTTCAAAGCCTACGAGTGCAAAACCGAGGGCTGCGGGGCTATTGTTTGGAAAAACATGTCCGGACGAAACCTCGAGCGCGAAGAGGTCCAAAAACTACTCACCGAAGGACGCGTTGGACCGCTGGAAGGCTTTCGCAGCAAGATGGGTCGGCCCTTCTCCGCGATGGTGCAATTCGACAAAACCGAGGGCAAGCAATCCTTCGACTTCGGCGAAAATGCCGACTCCGCTGCGAAGATCAATTTTGCGGAACTCCCGAGCATCGGCACCTGCCCGGCCTGCAAAACCGGCACGATCCACGATACCGGCACCGCTTGGCAGTGCTCGAATGTCGGCAAGTGCAAATTCCGCATGGGAAAATCCCTTTGCCAACGCGAAATCCCGCGCGAGCAAGTCGAAAAAATCCTCACCGTCGGCAAGACCGACCTCATCCCGCGCTTCATCTCCAAAAAAGGCCGACCCTTCTCCGCCTACCTCAAACTCGAAGACGGCAAGGTCACCTTCGAATTCGAGCCCCGCGAAAAGAAAGCTCCCGCTGCCAAAAAGCCCGCCACACGGAAAAAAGTGGCCACTGCTTCGAAGTAGATTTCAGTCGGGCCGGGCCAAGCCACGCGCCATTTATTGCAGCAGCTTTTGCCTTAAATCCGCAGGCATGACTGTCGAAGAAAGAACGAATGAGCGCGCGGCGTTCGGATCGATTTTTTTCCAGTCGCTCACGATCCGGTTCAGCGAACTGCTGAGCCTTGCCGGATCCGAAATGCGCGAGGCCCATTGAGCTGCCGTGGCGGGATTCGCTTTGGCCAATTCCACGCTGAAAGCCGCAGTGGCGACATCCCTCGCCTGCGCATCCTTGATTGAACCAACCCACTGCGCGGCTTCAGAGGGGTTGGTTTGACTCCATGATGTCGAGACGGCCGAGAGCGCTTTGTTGCGGAGCGTGCTGTCTGTGATGGATGAAGCCCAACCAGCAGCCGAGCTAGGGTCGAAGGCGGCCCAGCGCGACGACACGCTCCCCACCAATGAGGACGCGTGGGGCTTTGCGGCATCGCTCGAGAGCCAATTTGCGGCTGCCACGGGATCCATGCTGGAAAATCTTTGCATGGCGGACTGGACAAAACCATTGCGCAGGCCGACATCGGCGATCGTCTGGGCATAGTCAATGGCCGCGCCGGGATCGCGCGACACCCAGTTTCCCGCAAGCTGACGAAGCGCCTCGCTGCGAAGTTGCTGCGAGCCTTGCTGCATGATCCAAGCGCCAGTGGCCTCGGGATCCGAGGTGGACCATAGATTGACGATCTCCCGGGAGGCAGCCAGTTGCACCGGCCCCGATAGTCCTTCGGCCCATTTCAGGGCGGCATCTAGGTTCCCTTTCGCAAAATTTCGGGCAACGGCGGAGGTCGCAACCGTCTGAGCCGATCCCATCGGGAGTGTGGCGATCGCACTGGCCGCTTGGGCGGGATTGGTCGAGGACCAGGTGCCAAAAATCTGCCCAAGCGCGGTATCCCTCGCGAGGGGAGAGTCAAGTGTCGCTGCCCACTGCGCCGCGCCAACGGGGTCGGTTTTTGCCCAAGCATTGGCGGCCGTTTGCAAAAGTCGGGGATTGCCGCCCTGAGCGACCGCATCAGCTGCAAACTCGGCCGCGCCAATCGGGTCGAGCTTCGACCAGCGGGCAACCAGATTTTGCTCCAGTTCATCTGTCGCGGCGGTCGCCAGCATGCCATTCATCTCTTGCAGGCGGGCCTGAACTTCCGGAAGCGTGAGTTTTTCGATTCCGCGCACCGAACTTGCATGCAAAGCGGGTTGGAGGG
>JAPLTI010000140.1 GCA_026398285.1 Verrucomicrobiota bacterium | reverse complement strand
AATCTTTTAAACGATCCAACGCGGCGTGCCACGATGGCCGCAGCAGCGAAAAAACTCACGCCGGAATCAGCCGCAAAAAATGTGGCCGATGTCATGGAGCGCGCCGTGAGGGAGGGCGTCAAATGACAGCCGCCGAACTGCGCCAGGCGCTCACTGCGCCAACGCCAAAGCACATTCACCTGATCGGAGTTGCAGGCTCCGGCATGAGCGGTATCGCCGCGCTGCTGCTCGGACTTGGCCACAAAGTGAGCGGGTCCGACAAGGTTCACACAACCGAGGTCGAACGCCTGATTAAAAAAGGCCTCGCATTCCATTGCCCCCACTCCTCGGGCTGCGTGCACGGCGCGGATGTCATTATTTACTCCTCCGCTATCAAAGCCGGGAATCCCGCATACGATGAAGCCGTCCGCCTAGGACTCCCCCTCGCACGCCGAGCCGACGCACTGGCTGCGATCATGGACTCGAAGAAAGGCATCGTGGTTTGCGGCATGCATGGGAAAACGACCACTTCCGCCATGACGGCCCATGTCCTCCGCGCCGGAGGCTTCAAGCCTTGCCACTATGTGGGCGCGGAAATTCCGATTTTGGGAACAAACGCGCGCTGGGACTCCGAAGGCGAGTGGTTTGTCGCCGAGGGCGATGAGAGCGACGGCACACTCATCAACTACCACCCCGAGCACGCCATCGTGCTCAACATCGAGCCGGAGCATCTCGATTTTTACAAGGATCTCGCCGCCATCGATGCCGTTTACAAGCGACTCATCAACCAAACATCCGGCAAGGTTTTCTACTGCGCGGATGACGACGGAGCGCGGCGTGTGTGCGCATCGCATCCCCGTGCCATTTCCTATGGTCTCGGTGCCGAGTCTCGCTACCGCATCACAAACCTCACTACCGAGAACTTCAAATCCCGTTTCAGCGTCAGCAAGGACGGAAAGACACTCGGCGAAGTCGTGCTGAACATCCCGGGTGCCCACAATGCGGTGAACGCTCTCGCCTCAATTGCTCTGGCCAGCGAAATCGGACAGTCCTTCGAATCCATCGTCAGCGCACTCGAGAGCTTCCGTGGCGCCAAACGCCGCTTCGAGATCATTCATGAATCGCCGCGCCAGACCATAGTTGACGACTACGGGCACCATCCCACCGAAATCGCCGCCACACTCGCCACAGCACGCACCGGCGGACATGGGCGGGTGATTGCGATGTTCCAACCCCACCGCTACACGCGCACCCAGGCGCTGAAGGACGAATTCGGCAAAGCCTTTGCGCTGGCAGACCATGTTTTTGTGTCCGACATCTACCCTGCGAGCGAGAAACCGATCCCCGGCATTTCCGGACAGACGATTGTCGATGCGATGGTCGCCGCAGGACATGCCTCTGCCACCCATGTGCCCGAGATTTCCCGGATTCATGAAGCAGCCGCCTCCGTGGCGGAGGATGGCGACCTGCTCCTCAGCCTTGGAGCCGGAAATATCCACGAGGCAGGCCAGCGCCTCGCGCAAGATCTGAAAATGCGCGACACCCTTCAGAGCGTGATGGGCCAAGGACGCATCAAACTTTACGAGCCACTTTCCAAGCACACCACGATGCGCATCGGCGGACCGGCCCAGTTCTGGGTTGAACCCGAGAGTGAAGAGGGATTCGCCGACCTCGTGCGGCATTGCTTTGACGAAAACATTCCTCTCATGGTGATGGGCCGCGGCTCAAACCTACTTGTGCGCGATGGCGGGCTCCCCGGCGTGGTTGCCCACCTCTCGCGCGGCGACTTCCAACGCCATGAAGTGAATGGAACCGAGATCACTGCAGGCGTGGGCGTGAAATTCAAACAACTCAGCGCTCTAGCGCGCACGGCGAATATTGCGGGGTTTGAGTGGATGGAAGGAATACCAGGAAACCTCGGCGGCGGACTCCGAATGAATGCCGGAGCCATGGGCATCCAAACTTTCGATCAAGTCGTGAGGCTTCGCTTTTGCGACCAAGACGGAAACATTTTTACAAGAACTCCTGCGGAAATGGATATCCACTACCGCAGCGTTCCCATGCTGCGAACAAACTACGCCCTTTCGGCAGTGATCGCCGGGAAACCCGGCACTCAGGCTGAGATTGATACCACGATCGCCGAGTCCGTCGCCAAACGCCGCTCCAGCCAACCCGTCGCAGCCAGCGCAGGGTGCATATTCAAAAACCCATCGGCGATTCCAGCAGGCAAACTCATCGAGGAACTTGGACTTAAAAATTTCTCCGTCGGTGGCGCCCGTGTATCCGAAATTCACGGAAACTTCATCGTCAACGACGGCGGCGCGACATCCGCTGACGTTCTGACCTTGATCAAAGAAATCCAGACCTCCGCCGAGCGAACACGCGGCATCCATCTTGAAACTGAGGTTCAAATTGTGGGGGTAGATTTATGAAGCAACAGCATTCCGGAATTCTGAAAAACAAAACCGTGGCGCTTCTCAAGGGCGGCCCAGGCAAAGAGCGCGATGTGTCACTCCGTTCGGGAACTGCCGTTGCGAAAGCCGTCCGCGCCGCCGGGGCCCAGGTCGTTGAAATCGATGTCACCACACAGGAAATAACCCTGCCTGAATCAGTGGATCTCGCATTCAACATCATCCACGGCACATTCGGTGAGGACGGCCAACTGCAATCGATCCTCCATGACCGGGGCATACCCTACACAGGCGAGGGAATCGCAGGCAGCCACACGGCGTTCGACAAAATCCTTTCGAAAGAAGCCTTCGACCGCGCGGGGGTGCCGACATCGACATGGCAAAAAATCCGTCAAGGAGAGTCCCCGAGCCTCCCGTTGCCTTATGTCGTAAAAGCTCCGCGCCAAGGTTCCAGCGTGGGCGTGCACATCATCCGCGATGCCTCTGCACTTCCCGCCGCGCTGGAGGACTGCTTCCAATATGGCAAGGAAGTGCTTATCGAAAGTTTCTTTGTAGGCAGGGAACTGACTGTTGGAATCCTAGGCGGCGAGGCTCTGCCTGTTGTCGAAATCGTTCCCCACGATGGTTTCTACGATTACGACCACAAATACACCAGCGGGGCTTCGGAATACTTCGTTCCGGCTCCTCTGACAGAAGCCCAAGCAGCCAGTGTCCAATCCACTGCCTGCGCCGCTCACCGTGCTCTCGGGCTCGAGGTTTACTCCCGTGTGGACATCCTGCTCGCGCCGGATGGCTCGATGAGTGTTTTGGAAATCAACACAATCCCGGGCATGACCGAGTTGAGCCTTCTGCCCAAGGCGGCAGCCGTTGCGGGACTCGATTTCCCCGCCCTTTGCGAGGAAATCGCCGGACTATCACTTGCGAAGAAGAAGCCGTGATGAAATCAGCCTCCGCCACCAAGAAACGAACGCCAAATGGGGTGCACTACCTGAATGTGAAGATGCGTGCCCGCACGGCGCAGAGAAAACGCCAGCGCTTGATTGGACAACTCTGCGCGGTTTCGCTCATCGTGGCCGTGGCGTGCGGGCTGATTTGGTTCGGGCTTAACAAGGCCCTGGATAAATTCTTTTTCTCCAATCCCGCCTACAACCTCTGCGAACTCGAAGTCGAACTGGACGGCGTCATGACTCGCGAGGACCTGCTTGCGGAGACCGGAATCCAATCCGGCGACAACATCTTTCGCATCGATATTGCAGGCATCGACCACAAACTCCGCGAGATTCCGATGGTTGCGGATGTTTCCATCGAACGCATCATGCCCGGCCGCATTGAAATCGCACTCACCCGCCGCATTCCCGTGGCGTGGGTTTCGAAGTCCTCCGACTCCTCTGTAGATTACGATCCAAACTCTATGCTGCTTGTGGACGACTCCGGCTTCCTCATGAAGCCGAGGCTGCTTCAACAGGAATACCACCAACTCCCGATCATCTACGGCGTGAAGGTGGAGAAAATCCAAGAGGGCAGCCTCCTCGAAGGGGATGATTTGAAAAATGCCCTAACCCTTCTGCGTGAGGCCCGAGACCAGGCAAAATCCCTTCTGGTCATACGCTCGCTAAACATCAGCAAGGGCTACTGCATCGATGCTCTCACCGACCAAAACGCGCGGGTGAAATTTGCTTCCGGCGACTTCCCCACCCAATTGATGAAACTCCAGCGCCTGCTGGAGCACTGCCGCGACACAGGACGGGAGATCGAATCCGTGAACCTCATGGTGGCAAAAAACACCCCCGTCAAATTTGTCATGGCAGCGCCTCCCGAACCCGTTTCAGACAAGCAAAAGTCGATCCCTCAAAAATCCAAACCCAAGAAAAACTGATGGCCCGCGAAAAAATTCACGTCGGACTGGAAATCGGAACCACCAAGGTATGCGCTGTCGTGGCGGAGTGCCACCGCGACGGGGAAATGCGTATTTTGGGCGTAGGAGAGAGCCCATCACGCGGAGTCCGAAAAGGCGAGATTGTCGATTTCAAAAACGCCACCCAGTGCGTTCACGACGCCTTGGCTGATGCCGAAGACCGCAGCGATCATGAGATCAAAGGCGTCTGGCTGGCCATTTCAGGGAGCCATATCAAGAGCTTCAACAACCGCAGTTCCGTGACCCTGCCGGAGGAATCCACCATCACGGCCAAGGAAATCGAAAGCGTCGAATTCAAAGCCAAGGAAGCCGGGATTCCAAAGGAGGATGTGATCATCCACTCCGTCATCCAACGCTACTATGTCGATGGACAGGAGGGCGTCATCGATCCGCACGGCATGATGGGAACCAAACTGGATGCCGATTTTCACATCATCCACGGCGTGACGAACCGTATTCAGAACGCGATCCGCTGTGTCCGTGAATGTGATATCGCTGTCGAGGACATCGTGGTGAATTCAGTGGCCTCCGCGCAGGTTGTCCTCGACGAGCAGCAGAAACAGGCTGGAGCAGTGCTCATCGACATCGGCGGCGGCGTGACCGACTACATCGTTTACAAGGACGGGGCGGTTTGCCACAGCGGAGTCATTGCGATCGGCGGAGATCACATCACCAATGATCTCTGCATCGGCCTCCGGATTCCGATCGCCCGCGCTGAGAAACTCAAAATCGAAGAAGGCTCGGCCATCACCGAAAACATTTCCACGAGTGATAAAATCACACTGAAGAACGATACGGGGTTTTCCGGCCGAGACATCGACCGCCTCATGCTGAACATGATTATCCAGGCCCGCCTTGAGGAACTCTTCGGCATTCTCCGCAAGCGCATTCAAGAGGTCGTTCCGGAACACCTCCTTGGAGCAGGTATCCTTCTCACCGGCGGCTGCAGCCTCCTTCGGGGAATCCGTGAGGCGGCAGAATCCGTCTTTCCCGGAACCCCGGTGTATCTGGCCCATGCGCAATCGGTGTCGGGCCCGATGTCAGCTTTTGAAAACCCCCAGCTCTCCACATGCATCGGCGCCGCGAAGTATGCCCAGGCCGTTCACTCCGAGATGCCGGAGGAATCACTCCTCGACCGCGTGAAGGGATTTTTCAGCGGCAGAATGTAAATTTCCTATGATTACCTATCCCCGTTGGCTTGATCGTGGCACCGGCAAGGAACCGGTTCTCAGACTCCTCGGCATCGGCAATGCCGGTGTGAACATCGCAGACCGCATCGCCGTCCGGGCTTCCCTGCCGCTTGAAACGGTGGCGCTGAACTCGGACCAGCAATCCTTGAACGCTTCGGTGGCATCCCAAAAAACGGCGCTTGGCCCGATGACAACCCACGGCCTCGGAGCTGGGGGCGATCCCGAAATGGCACTTGAAGCCGCCCGCGAATCCATGAGCGAACTCCGCCAGTCTGTCGAGGGTGCCGATGTTGTTTTTCTTTGCGCGGGTCTCGGTGGAGGAACAGGTAGCGCCACAACCCCTCAACTCGCCGAATTGGCGCGTGCCAACGGTTCGCTTGTGATCGCCGTGGTGACGACTCCGTTTCAGTTCGAAGGACGCCGCCGATCCCAGCAGGCGCAGGAGGCCATGCAAGGCATCGCCCGCCATGCCGACGCCATCGTGCATTTTGAAAACGATCGCATGGCGGAAATCACCGCTCCGCGCACCGAGGCGGAAGAGACATTCGCTGCGTGCGACAATATTCTCTTCCAATCGGTGGCATCCCTCACACGACTGATTTCCTGTCCCGGTCCGATGGCTGTGGCTGTGCCCGACCTGCTCGGTGTCCTCCGCAGCGGAGGCGGAGCCTTTTTGTTCGGCAGCGGTGAGGCGGATGGAGGGAACCGCGCCCACGAGGCTCTCGAGCAGGCGCTCCGAAGCCCTCTTCTCGACAGGGGACGCCTCCTCCACGACGCCAAAAAGGTGCTTGTCCACCTTTCAGGCCCACGCTCGCTCGCCTTTGCGGAAGTAGCCGCCATTATGCAGGAGATTTCGAAAAACACGGCTCCCACATCCCTTCTTCACCTTGGCGTGAGTGTGGCGCGTGATGAGTCCGCGCCGCTCATTGTCACACTTATCGGCCACTGCGGCACGGCTGCGAAGATCGAGGCAGCGGCACCGGTTCCCATAGCGGAGCCCGTGCGCGCGACCCCGCCCGCCTTGTTTGCGGAGGAAGCTATTCAATCCACCCCGCCTCCGTCGACACACGCCGAACCGAAAACGGCGGCTCCGAAAGTGAAGCAGGAAGACCTTCCGCTCGAACCCATCGCACGCGGACGGTTTGAAAAGGTCGAACCGACGATCGTGGAAGGTGAGGACTTGGATGTCCCGACCTTCCTACGCCGGAAACTTAAGAAATAGGGCCCAGCGGCCTCATTCAACCGTCACGCTCTTGGCAAGATTGCGAGGCTTGTCCACATCGCAGCCAAGCTCCACCGCAATGTAGTAGGCGAGGAGTTGAAGCGGAATGACGCTGAGAATCGGCGACAGATAGTGCGGGGCATCGGGTATCAGGATCACATCGTCGCAGATTTTTTTCAGCGCGGTGTCGCCCTCTGTGCCAATCGCGATGACCGGACCTTTGCGGGCTTTGACCTCCTCGATGTTGCTTATGTTTTTTTCAAAAACCGCATCCCGAGGCGCAATGAAGAGCGAAGGCGTGTCCTCTGTGATCAGTGCAATCACGCCGTGCTTTAGCTCCGCACTGGGGTAGCCCGAGGCTGAGATGTAACTGATTTCTTTCAGCTTGAGCGCTCCTTCCAGAGCAATCGGATAGTGCGCCTGGCGCCCCATGAAGAGGAAATTTTTCGCCTGCGCGTATTTTTTGGCAATGGCGGCAACCTGTGATTCCAATTCGATCGTCCGTGCCACCAAGTCGGGCAGTTTTTCCATCTGTGCGATCATATCCCGTCCCTCACTGTGCGAGAGATGCCGGATGCGTCCAAGGAGAAGCCCGAGCAGGGTAAAGATCGTCAACTGCGAGGTGAATGACTTGGTCGCGGCAACCCCGATCTCCGGTCCCGCGTGCATGTAGACGCCGCCATCGCTTTCGCGGGCGATCGTGCTGGCGACATTGTTGCAAATGCCAAGCGTCCGATGTCCCTTTCGCTGGCTCTCGCGCAGGGCGGCAAGAGTGTCGGCAGTTTCCCCGCTTTGGCTGATGACAAAAGCGAGCGTGTCGCGCTGGAGGGGGATATTGCGGTAGCGGAACTCGCTGGCGAACTCACATTCGACGGGAATGTGCGAAAGCGACTCGATGATGTATTCACCCGTCATGGCTGAATGGAAGGCCGTTCCACATCCCGCGAGCACGATACGATCCACGGCGCGCAGCTCGGAGTTCGTCATGTTGAGCCCGCCGAGTTTGGCTGTGGCCTCTTCGAGTGAAAGCCGCCCACGCATGGCATCACGAACGGTGTTCGGTTGCTCGTGGATTTCCTTGAGCATGTAGTGCGGGTATTTCCCCTTGTCCACCGACGAGGCATCGAACTCGACCCGGCTGATCTGAAAGCCCGCACCGCCACCTGAGACGGTGGAAATCTCAAACCCTTCGGCTTGGAGAGCGACGATCTCGTAGTCGTTCAAGTAAACCACATCGCGGGTGTGAGCCACGATCGCGCTGACATCACTCGCCAAAAAATGCTCATCCTTGCCTATGCCGAGAACGAGAGGACTTCCACGCCGTGCGCCGACGATGACGCCCGGAACATCCGCATGAACGACCGAGATGCCGTAAGTTCCGATAACTTGGCGCAGGGCACTGCGAACGGCCTCGACCAGCGAACCTTTGTCCTGCGTGGCAGACTGTTCAAACGCCTCACCGACGAGATGGGCCAAGACCTCTGTGTCCGTTTGAGAGTGAAATTCATGCCCCCGTTCGATGAGTTGCTCGCGGAGTGTCTGGTAGTTTTCAATGACGCCATTGTGCACAAGGTGCAGGCGCCCCGAGCGGTCCGAGTGGGGGTGCGCGTTTTCGCGGGTCACCGCGCCATGGGTAGCCCAGCGGGTATGGCTGATACCGATTTGACCAGAAACGGGATTTTTTTCGATCTCTTCAGCCAGATTGGCAATGCGTCCAACAGCTTTTCTGACATCGATACGCCCGGACTGAAGCAAAGCCACTCCAGCGGAATCATATCCTCGGTATTCCAACCGGCGCAGGCCATCGAGGAGGACAGGGAGGGCATTGGAGGATCCTATGTAAGCAACAATTCCGCACATAAAAGCAACGTGACAACAGTTTGCCTCTCGCGCAAGCTTGTCAACGCTATGACTGTCCAACCCTCCTCCTCTTTCAAGTCCGACACTCTCGCCATCATCATGGGAGGTGGTGCGGGCACACGACTTTTTCCGCTCACAAAGGAACGCTCCAAACCGGCTGTCCCGCTCGGCGGCAAATACCGACTGGTGGACATTCCAATCAGCAACTGCCTCAACTCGGGACTGCGTGGCATTTATATCCTCACCCAGTTCAACAGCGCTTCGCTCCACAGCCACATCAACGAGAGCTACAAATTCGACAACTTCACTCCCAGCTTCGTTGAGATTCTCGCCGCCCAGCAAACCCCCGAGGGCGCACGGTGGTATCAGGGCACGGCCGATGCAGTGCGGCAAAACCTGCGCTACTTTCTCGAGCACCGCTGCAAATATTTTATCATACTGAGCGGCGACCAGCTTTACCGGATGGATTATCGCGAGATGATCCGCCAACACATCGACTCCGGCGCGGATCTCACGATTGGAACAATCCCGGTCGAGCGCAAGGCGGTGCCCGGATTCGGCATCATGGCCACGGACAGCGAGCGCCGCATCACGCGCTTCGTGGAAAAACCGAAGGATCCGGCCGTGATCGACTCGCTCAGGATTCCGGGTGAGCTTCTGGGCCAGATCGGACATTCACCGAACGAGGAACTCTTCCAAGCCTCGATGGGTATTTATGTTTTCAACCGCGAGGCGCTCATTTCGAGTCTCGACAACGATCTCGTGGACTTTGGAAAAAACATCATTCCCGCCGCGATCGAGCATCGCAAGGTGATGGCGCACATTTTTGAAGGCTACTGGGAGGATATCGGCACCATTCGCTCATTCTTCGACGCTAACCTCGAGATGGCGGACCGGAATCCGAAGTTCAGCTTCTATGTCGCGGGAGCGCCGGTTTACTCGCAACCTCTCTGCCTGCCAGCCAGTGTGATCGAAGGCGCCCATTTGAAACGCGCCATGATTTCCGATGGCTGCGTGCTCGGCGACGCCACACTCGAGCGCTGCGTGCTCGGCATTCGCAGTATCGTCGGATCCGGCTCAACCTTGAAAAACACGGTCATGATGGGAGCCGACCTCTACGAGTCGCCCAAGGACGAGCGCCCTGCGGGAGTGCCTCCGATTGGTGTGGGAGCGAACTGCTCGATCGAAGGGGCCATCATCGACAAGAACGCCCGTATCGGTGCCGGGGTGGTGATCACTTCCAAAGCGGAATCGGAAAATTTCGACGGCGACGGATATTACATTCGAGATGGCATCGTGGTCGTCCCGAAAAACAGTGTCATTCCCGACGGAACTCGGATATAGCGCTGGGATGAGGATTTTTGCACGACTGGCCCTGATTCTCCTGCCGCTTTTGCTGGTAGGATGCCGATTTGAGAACCCGCTGACGACTTCCCCATCGGAGGATTTGAACACTTGGCTTCTCGGCGAGTGGGAGCTGAAGGAAAAAGGAGGCACATCCACCGCAGTCGTGGCACCACTTTCAGGCGACCGCTACAGCGTGCATGTCTCGCTCGCTCCCAAGGGCGGAAACGGCAGGCGCGAGTATGATTTCGAGGCGTGGTCTTCGCGGGTTGGAAATTCGCTCTTCTTCACGCTGCGCAGTTTGAAAAATTCAGCAAACCTGCCCGAAGGCGCCCATGTTTTTCTGCACGCTCAGATGATTGATCAGGTCACCGTGCGCCTGCGTCCGCTCCAACTCGACTCGCCTGAGAACGCCACCGGACTGGAACTCCGCAAGGAAATCCGTTCACGCCTCAAGGATGGAACCCTCTATGCAGAAGACAGCGCGAAGGACTGGAAGCGCGTGGCAGAAATCTATTGGACGAAGGAAGGCGAGACCGGTCTCTTCAAGCCCCTGCGCTACGCCACGCCGCCGCCGGTCAAGAAGCCTTGATCCATTCCGCCCAGGGAGTGTCAGCGCTCAGGAACCGCTTGGGCGATGAGCTTCACGCCAAGAGGCTGAAGCGCCAGCACGACAAGCTAACGAAATTCCTACATCAGGGACGCGGTATTTTTCGCATTGAACGCCTCCTGCCTTTCGATTTATGGCTCTCTCGCATTTTGCACCTCACGGGCCTCAAAAAGCGGATGCGGGCGGATTTTTTGGATGTTCGTCTCGAGGAAAAGGAATGGTTTTTTCCGAATCTCCCGCCGTCCTTCGAGGGATTTCGCCTCCTGCATCTCACAGACCTGCACTGTGACCTGGAACCCGCGCTCATGCCTATCGTGATTGATTTGGTCCATCAAACCCCTCACGACGCGGCGGTTCTCACGGGCGACTACCGGAATGGCATGGAAGGCGACCATCGTGCCGCCGCACGGGCCATGGCGGACCTCCGCAAGGCGCTGGCGCCTGACTGCTGGGGCATCCTTGGGAATCACGATCCCTTGGAAATGGCGCTGGACCTCGAGCGGGACGGGCTTCCGATCCTCCTAAACGAAACGGCGGAAATCCGGCGCGGCGGGGATTCTCTGTGGATCGCCGGAGTGGACGACCCGCATTATTTTCAAACACACGATCTCGCCGGGACGCGAAAAAAAGCTCCGTCGGATGCATTTGTGATCCTCCTCTCACACAGTCCGGAAACCTATGCCGAAGCTGCAGCCCACGGTTTTGCACTGCAACTCAGCGGACACACACACGGAGGGCAAATTTGCCTGCCGGGTGGTCGGCATGTGGTCGTTCCATGTAAGTCTCCCCGCCGCTTCATCGCCGGAGCTTGGCAACATGGATCGTTGCAAGGCTACACCTCCCGTGGCACCGGCGCATGCGGCGTGGCAGCGCGTTGGAACTGCCCGCCCGAAATAACCCTCCACACGCTTCGGCGCGCCAAGGCGTAGAGGGATTATGCGCGGAAAATCGCGCCGAGTTTTTTTCCGAGAATAAGGCTGGTTCCGATGATTGTGACGGCCAGAAAGGCCATCGCCCAGACCCCGAGCGCGCTGGCTACGAAGCGTCCCTCGCCGAGCAGTTGATAAAGCTCGTAAATGGCCTTGGTGATCGGGAAGTCCTGCTGCTTTTGCGCGAGGATGAGTGAGTCGCTGACCTCTAGCATGGCAAAGGAAAAGGCCAGCAATCCGCCTGCGAGAAGATTCGCCGCGATCAGGGGAATCGTGATCCTACGAAGGGTCCTCAGCGGTGGACATCCAAGATTCTGCGCGGCTTCCTCGAGCGTGACACTGGTCTGCTGAAATCCTGCCGCCGCCGAACGGACGACATACGGCAGGCGACGCACAGAGTAGGCGATGACCAGAATGATTAGCGGGTCGATGGTGGGGTTCAGAAACGCAAAGGGCTTTCCCTCCTGCGTCATCGCCAGATACCCGAATGCCAAAACCAAGCCCGGAACGGCCAGAGGAAGCATGGCCATGGCGTCGAGAATCTGCCGGCCCGCGAGACGCGTCCGCACCACGACATAGGCGATGGCCACGCCGAGTATCAGGTCGAGAATGGTCGCGAGACCGGCATATTTCAGGCTGTTCTGGATCGAAGGCAGCGTAAGGTTGTGTCCCAATGCCGCCTCGAAATGTGAAAGCGTCCAGCCGCTCGGCAGGATCGTTTGATACCAATCCGTGGAAAATGCCACGAGGATCACGCCGATGTGTGGCAGGACGGCAAGGAAGGTCACCAAGCCGAAGATCCCCGAGCAAAAAAGTCCCATGGCCAGTCCGGCTTGGCGGGGACCGCCTTGGCTCGTGGCCTTGGCCATCATGGCATGCGAATCGCGCCCGAAGAGCAACTTGCTGCCAGCATAGAGCAGAACCGTGGCGCAGAGCAGGACGACCACCAGCGCGAAGGGGAAGGGATTTCCTCCGATATCCTTGATGCCATAAAAAATCTGCACCGAGGTGACGCGGGTGAAGTCGAACATGAGCGGGACGCCGAGTTCGGTGAATGACCAGATAAAAACAATGGTCCCGCCGGCGAAGATGCCCGGCATGATGAGCGGAAGGGTGATG
>JAPLTI010000037.1 GCA_026398285.1 Verrucomicrobiota bacterium | reverse complement strand
CTAGACGCCGACCGTCGGTAGCGACAAGGGTGAGCTTATTTTCCGTGAGAGAAAAAAGGATGCCATTAAGAACATATCGCGCTTCGTCACTGGAGATCGCGTAGGAAGTCTTGCGCAAGCCGTCTTTGAGTTCGGCTTGTTTAATGGTGAGCGAACTGGACTCTTCGAAATGCGGGAAGGCGGGATACTCCTCCTTGGGAAGACCGTAGATTTTGAAGAAACTCGAACCGCAGCGAATGGAGGCGGCGTTTTTTGAATCCACTTCGATGATGACTTCGGAGTTCATCAACTCACGGATGATCGAAACGAGCTTTCTGGCTGGTATGGTGATCGCGCCCGTCTTTTCGACTCGGGCTTCGACCCGGCAGCGTATGCCCACATTCAGGTCGGTGGTGGTGAGGGTCAGGCCGGTTTCATCGGCCTCAAGGAGTGCGTTGGTGAGAATCGGGAGCGTCGGGCGTGTGCTGACGACATTCTGGATGCGTTGCAATCCTTCGAGCAGGGCTTCTTTGGTGACTGCGATCTTCATTTGGTTGCGTGGATGTTTAGAGAGAGGAAAAGCCTATGTCAACGAGGTAGAGAAACACTAGTCGCCGGCCTTGCGCGCGATGTCCTTCAACATGGGACCGAACTCGGCGTTCCAGATGCCAAAAAGAGGCCTCGCATTGTCAAATCCAGCCTCCCCGGCATCGCTCACGGAAAAAACTTTGGGCTCGAGGCGGATATTATCGGTTCCTGGAATTGGCATCATGGCGAGGCGAACCCGGATCGTCTGCGGGTTGCCATAGCTTCCCCACATCACATTTCCAAAGCCGCCGGCGGGTTTGTCAAAAGAGATCGAATTCGGATAGTCGACTCCAGAGAGCGTATAACCGCGCGAGGCGAAAACATTCCGGGCGGCGGCTGTGACGGCATCTGCATTCGTATCGTGAACCGTCACTGCCCCGATGCCACCAGAACTGGTGATGGGAGACGAGAGGCATCCAACAAGACACCATGTAGAAATCACAACTGCGGCGAGGGTGAATATTCGAATCATCCTGCTTCGCTATCAAAGAACACTCTCGCGGGCAAGTCGGCTGAAAAAATCAAAGTTCACTTTGGCATCATCCGGGGACACCTCGCCCGGCCACGGCAAGAAGGCGTCGGGAACATAAAAACTCTCAAGGCGGGCTTTTAAAAATTCCTTCAGGCGATCCGGACTGGCCTCGCCAGCAACAAAAGCGACCGGGCGGGCTCCGAATTCCTCATGCGGAACTCCCACCACAACCACGCGCCGCACCTGGGGAAAAGATGCCAGCAAAGTCTCGATGACCTCGGGGCAAATATTCTCACCTCCGGAAATAAACATGCGACTCCGGCGCCCGCTGACAACGAGATTTCCAGCAGGATCAAACCTCCCGGCATCCCCCGTGGAAAACCATCCGTCTTCCGTCAGCGACTGGCGCAGTTCGCCTCCCGACAAAATGGCTCGGGGCAAAATCGCGCCGCGCACTTGAATTTCGCCATCAGGCGAGATGCGAACCTCCCGACCGGGAAGCGGCTTGCCTGCATGAATAACGCCGGGAACTGAATGCAATCGGTCACTGGTGGTAATCTGTGACGCCGTCTCAGTCATTCCATAGGTGATGTGAAGCGGGACACCGGCTTTGATGGCATGAGAGACGAGTCCCTGATCAACGGGCCCTCCGCCGAGGAGAACGGCCTGCAAATGGGAAAACGAAGCCTCATCTGCAAGGAGTCGCCGCAACTGAACCCCCACGAGGGAGACATGGGTGAGAGCGGCATCTTCTATTTGATCTTTGAAAGGGGATTTTTGATCGGGAAAGACAACCGTGGCACCTGCGAGGAGGCAGCGGATGAGTATAGAAAAACCGCTCACATGATTCAGCGGAAGCGAAAGCAACCAGGCGCAACCAGGCTGGAGAAGCATCATCTCCCCGGCGCCCAGGGCATTTGCAATGTGGGATTCCAAATCATGCCAGACCGCGCGAGGTTCGCCAGTTGAGCCAGATGTGAAAAGCATCGTTCCGGCTGATCCAGCCCTGATCTGGCGGAAGAGGGGTGACAAATTGAAAAATCCCTCGGCCTTCCAAAAACCTCCAGCGCCAATCCACTCAGCCCGCTTCAGTGCCTCGGCTTCAGGCAAACGGGGACTCAGCGGCGCCAGCAAGCAATCCCGCGCGAGCAATGCGAGCAAGAGCGTGGCATGGGAAAAATCCGGCGCAGCCCAAGTGGCAAAAGGTCTTGTGCCATCGAAAGAAAATCCGTCCAGCCGCGAGGACAAAAAACCCTCCAACTCGGAATAACGAACCGAGCGCCCGCTGGCACGGTCAAGCAGAGCCACAGCATCACTGAAGTCTGCAGCTTTAGAGAGGATGGAGTTTTGAAATATCGACATCCGGTAAACGGTGTTCCCCGTGGAAAACAAAATCGCCCAAATCAAGGCGCTCGCAAAGCACATCCTCCTCAAGACGTGAGTAGGTATCGAGCCCCACAGCCGCTTCACAAGGCAGGGCCAGGGCGAACTTCCCGAGAGCATGAATACCGACCCCCGACTCGTAGCAGGCGCTCACGACAGAGGCCATGCCAAGCGCAGCGCCCGCTTCCGCAAAATCCATGCACATCTTGAAACCTCCCATGAGAGTTGGCTTGAGAACAAGAGCCGACGCGCCCTTGAAAGCAGGCAGTTTTGAGGGACTGATTTCGCGCAGGGTTTCGTCCAGCGCGATTCCAACAGGGCATTTTTTTATCAACTCCGGTAGAAGGGAAAAATCCCGCAGCGGCTCCTCGAGATAATCCACCGGAAAGGCCTTGATCGCCTCCGCCACTCGCAGAGTGAGATCAAATTCCCAAGCACGGTTGGGATCGATTCGAAAACGGCAACGCCCATTGGCTAGAACAGAAATCTCCCGCAACAATGACGGCAAGTCCTCGGGAAAAATCCTTGCAACCTTGATTTTTAAAAATCGGCAACCTCGTGCGAGTGCCGAACCCGCGCCCTCCAAAATATTCTGAAACGATCCATCGAGCAGCGCATTCAAAGGAACCAGGCAGCGTCTTGCTTCCCATACCCCATAGTTCATCAACGAGCACTTCGCTGCTTCGATGGCGCACACAAGAGACGAAGGCCATTGAGCCTCCCTCTCAACAGCGCGGATGCTGGCAACGACATCGTCCAGAGTCTCCGTGCTCCAACCCCGCAGCGGAGCCGCATCCCCCCACCCCACGACGCCGTCGGAGTTTTCGAGACGCAGGAGAATTCCCTCCCTGACTCCTCCGGCAGTCATGGGCAGAGCGTATCGGAAAAATTTTATCCCCTTTGGCCACCCCTCTTCAGCGCAAGCGAGGGGTTTCATTTTCGGGTTAACAGAAAGAGGGAAATAACCACAGCCATCGAGAGGCTGGCATTGGCTGTCAGCGGAAAGACGCGATTGATTTCCCTCATGTCCCGAATGCGAAAAACAGCTGCTCCCACTGCGATGCCGTGCAGAATAGCCGGAAGAAAACAAACAAGAGCCATCCACCAATCCAGAAGCCCGTCATGCCAGAGCCAAAGAGGCACCAAACAAGGAGCAAAAAGGCAGAGAGCAATTTCCCAGCGCGCAAAATCCGCGCCGAAGCGCACAGCGAGGGTTTTTTTATTCGATAGAAGATCGGACTCGCGGTCTCGCAGGTTGTTCAGGGCAATCAAAACCACAGAGTAAAACCCTGGCACGGTTCCGAGAATGAGCGATGTCATGGAAAATTCCCTCGCCTCGACAAAGTAGGTGCCGGAAGTCGCCACCAACCCGAAAAATACGAAAGTGAAAACATCCCCCAATCCCACATAAGCCAGAGGGAATGGTCCCGCTGTGTAGATGATACCGCAGAGTATCGATACGACTCCAATCACAGCCACTGGCCATCCTGCCCGTGCGATGAGCCATAGTCCCGCGAGAGAGGCCACCGCGAAACAGAATGCCATTCCCAAAAAGACAGTTCGGGGCTTCAGCAACCCGGCCGATGTGACCCGCACTGGGCCGAGGCGATCCGCGCGGTCGGCGCCTTTTTTTGCATCCCAGTAATCATTCGCGAGATTCGTGCCGATCTGGATGAAAATCGCGCCGAGAAATGCCAGACACGCTGCCACTCCGTCACCCAGTCCGCGGGAGTAGGCAAGCGCCGTGCCAAGAAGAACCGGAGAGATGGAGGCGAAAAGGGTCTTCGGGCGGCTTGCAATCACCCATGCGCTGAGGAGACTGGGCGAGGACGCACTCACGGACGCTTGGGAAATTTCCCGAAGTCTGGCTGGCGTTTTTCCACAAAAGCATTCCTGCCCTCCTGGCCTTCCTCGGTCATGTAATAAAGAAGGGTGGCGTTACCGGCGAGCTCCTGAAGCCCCGCCTGGCCATCGCAGTCGGCATTCAACGCCGCCTTGAGGCAGCGGATCGCAAGCGGAGACTTGTCGAGAATCTCGCGGCACCATTTCACGGTCTCGATTTCGAGTTCCTCGTAAGGCACGACCGTGTTGACGAGGCCCATCTCCAGCGCCTGCTTCGCATCATAAGTGCGGCAGAGGAACCAAATCTCGCGGGCCTTTTTTTGACCCACAATGCGCGCCAGGTAGCTGGCACCGAAACCGCCATCAAAGGAACCGACGCGCGGACCAGTCTGGCCGAACTTGGCATTCTCGGCGGCGATAGTCAGGTCGCACATGACATGCAGCACATGGCCGCCACCGACCGCCCAACCGGCGACCATTGCAATGACTGGCTTGGGACAGGTGCGAATCTCGCGCTGAAAATCCAGCACATTCAAGCGCTCAACGCCGCCCGCATCGGAATAGCCGGCGTCGCCACGGATTTTCTGGTCGCCCCCGGAGCAAAATGCCAACTCGCCCTCGCCGGTCAAAATCACCACGCCGATAGAGGAGTCATCCCGCGCGTCCTGAAGCGCCCGCCGCATCACATCCACTGTGAGCGGTCGAAAAGCATTCCGGCGCTCGGGGCGGTTGATCGTAATCTTGGCTATGCCCTCCGCCTTTTCATAGCGGATGTCCTCAAATTGCAACGCTGCCTTCCAGTCCAATGCGGATTTCATGCGCAAAACGCTAACTGGATGCCTGACCTCGGCCAATGAAATCCTCTCGCTCTACTCCAAACGAACACGGGGATCGACCACGGCGTAGAGGAGGTCTGAAACCAGATTCCCAAGCAGCACAAGTGCCGCCACAATAAAATTCAATGCGACAAGCGTAGGATAATCCCGCTCCAGCACGGCTTCATATCCCAAGCGACCCATGCCGGGATAAGCAAAAATAGTTTCCACTATCACCGATCCGCCGATAAGCGCTGGGAGAAGCCCCCCGATTCCGGTGATGAGCGGTCGAATCGAGTTTCTCAGTGCGTGTTTGTAGAAAATCGTATCCTCATCGAGTCCCTTCGCTCGAGCGGTGCGGACATATCCTTCGCGCAAGGTTTCAAGCATACTGGCCCTGATGTAGCGGGACTGAACGGCAATGCCGCCGAGCGAGAGAATCGTGGCAGGCAGGGCAATGTGCCACACGCTATCCAGCCAAAGTGAAGCGGTATTGGGAAACGCAATGC
>JAPLTI010000147.1 GCA_026398285.1 Verrucomicrobiota bacterium | reverse complement strand
CGCCGCAACATTATGAGATCACAAGGAGGCACGTGTTGAAATTCTTAAACCACTTCAAAAAATCGAGGCCCACAGACCCGCTTGAAATCAAGATAATCCAAGCCAGACACTCGTTTTTTGCCTTCTTATGGGACGGCAGTGGCAAAAATGCCCAGTCTTCCTGAAACCAAGCCCGCCCGGCCGTAAAGCGCTCAGGAGCGCCAACGTCCCCGTTGGCTCCCTGCCGAGGAGGACCTCAGCATTCCCAGCATTGTAGCGGCTGTCTATGACTGCCGAGCACGGTAGGCCGATTTCTCTGAAAGCGCAGAAGATCAGCAAAATCATTTTTTGGAGGAGGGCTGCATCACCTCCACAATCGAGCACATGCACCTCAAGCTTTCCCTCCGAGGCGTTCCACAAAAAATCCTCCCTCTATTTGCTGTGTTGCCGAGTTGGCGTTTTGGGCCAGATTGAAATCTCTCGGTGCGGAAGCCCGATTAGCCGGAACTCTCAGATCAAAGCCATTATCCGTGGGTTCTGCTTCACCGCCATACTTAAACAAAGCCAGTGGGCTGCTCAAAGTGAAAACGCACTTTCTGCCCAGCTCCAAATTGTTTTTGGACATCGAGGGCTTGAACCCAAAAAACGCCACTACGAAACAGATTTCCTCTTCCGCTACCGAAAAAGCCCTTTTCGGGTTCAATGTATACTAATCTTTGCCAAGTTATCAAATCCATCGCTAACCTTTTTATATTTCGAAGATGAATGTTGTTTTGAATCCATTTTCCCCCGGTGCGGGGACTCCGCCTCCGGCTTTGGTGGGACGGCAGGAACTTTGGGAAAAGGCTCATGTCCCGGTCCAAAGGGTGCGGGCGTTGCGTTCTGAGAAAAGTCTTTTGCTGCTGGGTTTGGGGTTCCTTCCAGAGGTTTGGTCGCTCTTCCCAGAGGTTTAGCTGCCTCCTTCAGAGGTCGAGTCGTTCTTTCCAAAGTGGCAAGCGATCCTTCCAGAGCAGAAGGCATCTTTTCCATAGCTGAAGTCAATCCTTCCAGAGGTCGAGTTGATACTTCCAGGGGGTGGAAGAGAGTCATTCGGAGCGGGGGGGGCTTCATCCAGACGCTCGTCGTCCCCCTCCGGACTATTTGCTGGATAAGCTTGGGAAGCCGTTGGCGATTGGATTGACGGACTTGGAAAACACGCCTGGTCGCGTGTCATGCCTCTCGCTTTTTTAATTCCACCTTCTTTGCCTCGGCGCGATCCTGTGCGCCTTGGTGGTGAACAATTTTCCCTCCTGCCAATGCCAATGCATTGAAAAAAACTCGTATTAAAATATTGACGCGCCGGTATGACCAGTGTGATTGGTATGCCATGCGCGTAAGTGCACCATCCTGCAAAAAGCCGTGCAAAGTCATTGCTGGAGAGGTTTCGGAGCTTTTCGAAAATTTTCAGAATGCCGTTGGCCAAGGCACCGAGATGGGTCGCTTGCGCCAAAAAAAGAATCGGCCGGGACTTTTGAGTTTCCCGGCCGGGTTGAGATTTCAGTGTAGTAGCGAGGTGTAGGTTTGCTTTCTCAGGGCGTTGCCCACACCGCGCCGGTTACCGCTTGGGAGTGCTCTTCGGCATACACCGAGGGCACTCTCAAGCCCTACTGGAGGAGCGCAGCTTTGGCGTCCACCGGAGTGCTGGTCTTCTTGCGCCCGTTGCGGATTTCGGACTCCGGCTTGAAGCCGCTTGCGCGGATCAATACCGAATCCTCACCGTGCTTCGGGTGGCTTTTGATGGCCAGTGCGAGTCGCTTGGACATTTTGCGGGCGCGCTCCTCGGCTTCGCGGCGGGCTTTGATTCCCGCGCTCACCAGAGCGTTGCATTTGTCCAAGTTGCTCACAGCTGTATCGACCTCGCTGACAATGGAGCGGAAGTCGTCGAGCTTCATGCCCGCAAACTCATCCTCCATCGCCAACTCGGCCCAAGCTGCCTCCTGCTTGCGCAGGCGCTTGATCAACATTGGTGTAGATGTCATTTAGTTTATTCTCCTTTCTAAACCAAGCCGAAGCTTGGATTTCGAGAACTTCCTGATCCACAACGCTGCCTTGCAGTAGCGCGCAGATATCGGAAGTTCCTGATTTAAGAAATACTTTGCAGACAAAAATTCGTCAAAAGAAAACATGCATCTTGTGTTTTATTTTTCACAAACCACAAGATGTAGTGGTTTCTCTCAAGCAAGAATCACGCCAAATTTTCTGGAATATCCAAAACATTAGCTTATTATGCAGTATTTCAAAAAAATCCAGCATACTTCGGAAACAGTCGGAAATATCACGAACATGTTGCTTAAAATTTGTTGATAGGATTAGCTCCTTCTAAATCAAGACTTGTCACTCATGCAAAAAATCCTCGTCACCGGCGGTGCCGGCTATCTCGGTTCGGTCCTCGTTCCCCGACTTCTCGCGGCAGGCCACGCCGTCACGGTGCTGGACAGCTTCATGTTCCGGCAAAATTCGCTCGCGGAGTGTTGTGCTTCGGACTCCTTCGATGTTGTGCGAGGCGATTGCCGGGACGAGCGTATAATCGGCGATCTGCTTAAAACCCACGATGCCGCCATCCCGCTCGCCGCTCTCGTTGGGGCACCTCTTTGCGAGCGTGACCGCCTTGGCGCAGTATCGATCAACCGCGATGCAGTGCGCCTCCTGTGCCGCCTCGCCTCGCCCTCGCAAAGGATTCTCATGCCTGTGACCAACAGCGGCTATGGCATCGGGCAACCTGGCGTTTCCTGCACGGAGGAATCGCCACTCAAGCCCATCTCGCTCTATGGCACAAGCAAGGTTGAGGCCGAGCAGGCTGTGCTGGAGCGGGAAAACAGCATCAGCTTCCGCCTCGCCACCGTCTTCGGCATGGCCCCCCGTATGCGGCTCGACTTGCTCGTGAACGACTTCGTCTATCGCGCCGTAAACGACCGCGCGCTGGTCATCTTCGAGGGCCATTTCAAGCGGAACTACATCCACATCCGCGATGTC
>JAPLTI010000330.1 GCA_026398285.1 Verrucomicrobiota bacterium | reverse complement strand
CTCGCCAGACTCTCCATGAAGCCAAAAACCTTCTTGAAGACGACTCCTGCCTCAGGGAGTTGCTGTCCCCAAGAGGCTCTGCTCGCGAACAAACCTACAGTCGGAGTTCTGGGAGCTTCAAGTTTTGTCGGGAGGGAGCTTCTTTGCTTGCTCAATCAAAAGGGCATCTCAGCTCTTGCTCATTCCCGCAACCCATCCCGTTTTAGCACTCCATCCGTCCCGTTTCGCGGAATCTCGGCAGCTCAATTTCTTGCCAGTGCCCCCATTCACGATTGGGTCTCACTTTGTCCGATTCATGCTCTTGCGGGCTTGCTTCCTCTGCTTGAACTCGCTGGAGTTCGCCATCTGGTCGCTGTATCTTCGACGAGTAAATTCACCAAAATTGACTCAGCCGATGCTTCTGAACGACGCCTTGCAGAGAGCCTTGATACCGCTGAGAAACATATTCGTGCTTGGGGCGAGGCCAGGGGAGTTCGTGTATTCATCTTACGCACCACGATGATCTACGATGGAATTCATGATGCAAATGTCGCCGCCATTGCAGGTTTCGTGCGGCGTTTTGGCTGGTATCCGGTTCTTGCGCCGGCCTCTGGACTTCGCCAGCCGATTCATGCGCGCGATGTGGCGGCGGCCTGCATTTCGGCTCTGGCATTGGATCTGCCATCGGCGGACTATAACATCTCGGGTGGCGAAAAATTAACCTATCGAAGAATGGTGGAGCGCGTTTTTGAGTCGTTGGGCTTACGCTCCCGCATTCTGTCGCTACCATCTATTCTTTTAAGCTTCGGCGTTCCCTTTCTTCGTCTCCTGCCCCGTTTCAGGTATCTTTCGTTTTCCATGTTTCAGCGGATGAACGAGGATTTGGCCTTCGACCATTCCCAGGCTTCGCGGGATTTGAAATTCAGCCCCCGGGGTTTCGATCTTCTGAGTGATTTGAATCATGCTCCCAGCCAGAACAATGACCGAAACTGAAACAAAAATTCTTTCTGTGCCCAGAATCACGGCTGCGTTCCTTTGCTTTCTCCTTTGTATTTTGGCTCTGATTCGAGACCCGAATGCTTTGGATAGCGGGCAAGTTCCCCGTTTGCTGGTTTTGAATATCGGACTCTTGGTCGCCTTGGCGGCTTTTCTGCTCCCTTCGGTCCGAAGAAACCTTGATTGGGCGGCTTTGGAAAACAGGGTTGTCTTTGCTTTTGCAGGGTATGTGGTCACTGTCTGGATGTCTCTTCTGGTTGCCTTGAATCCATCCGCAGGCTTGTTGGATGCTTCCAGAAGCGCGGCGGCACTGATTGTTCTTTGCCTGTGCGTCATCTTGTTCGCCTCATCGCCGGAGTGGCGCATATGGCTTGCCAGATCGGCGACTTTGGCCGGTTTGGCAAGCGGGATGATCGGTCTTTTCCAGTGCTATCAATGCGCGGTCTGGAATGCTCCGACTCGCCGGTGGTTGCAGGGCATCTCTGGACTGATGGGGAATGTGAACCTCTTTGCAGGATATCTTCTGTTGCTCCTGCCATTTTGTCTTGCCGGCGTGGTTTTATTAAGAGGGGCATGGAGGTGGGGAGCGGTTCTGGCTACTGTTAATGCGCTTTTTTTAATCGTCCTTTTGCAGGGCAGATCGGCGTGGATGGGTGCGGCAGCGGTTATAGCCGTTTTTTTCTTCGCCATTTTTCTTCTCCCAGGGGTTTTTGGTTTTGGAAAAAGAACCCGCTTTCTGATTGTTGCCGCAGTCGCTTTGTCAATCATTGCGCTGATTTTTTTCGTAAAGTTTTCTCCCCCCGAAAATCCTCTCGCATCGCGCATGCGTGCGGCTTTCTCAGAGGATATTCGTTTTTCCGATGGTGGCCGTTTGATGATTTGGCGAGAGACATTCAAAATGTTTGCCGACCATTTCCCCTTTGGAGTCGGGGCCGGAAATTTCACCATCCATCTGCAAGGTTATCGCGAGGGTGGGGGCTTGGATTTCTCTCAAATTGATTCGAATTGGAATCAACCCCACAATGACTACCTCTGGATTTTGGCCGAGAAGGGTGTTTTCGGTTTCTTAGCTTTCATACTCGCCGTGATTCTTGCCGCAGTTGGCGGCATCCGCTTGATTTTTCAGTCTCGGAGCCGGGAAGAATCTTGGATAGCCACTGCGGCTTTGGCGGGCTTGGTTGGCTATCTGGTTGATTCGTTTTTCAGTTTTCCATTGGAACGAGTGAACCATCAAACGGCACTTGCAGTCATCTTGGCGGCTTTGGCAACCGCACCTGCGAATCAAAAAGGCATGGGATTTTCCAGAGGAGGGTGGAGAATCCCGATTTTCGCCGCCTCTGGATTCGCCATACTTGGAATCGGCATCATAGTAACCAGTGTTTCTTTGAAGCAGGAATACCAAGTTGCACTGGCCCGCCAAGCCATGTCCCGGGGACATTGGAACACGATGCAAAAACATGCGCAAATGGCCCGGACTCCCCTCCGGACCTTGGATACTTACGCTGTTCCTGTTTCATTTTTGGAGGGGTTCGCTTTTATGAAACAAGGCCGTGTGGACGCGGCTATTTCACTTTTTAAATTGGCTGACAGGGAAAATCCGGACCGTTTTTACATCTTGAACAATCTTGCCATTATGTATGCGGTTCGTGGCGAGCAACACAAAGCCGACGAACTTTTCCAGCGTCTCGGTCGGCTCTATCCGGAACATCCTGAAGCCGCATGCAATCTGGCTTTGTTTCTCTTGAACCAAGGGAAAGAAAATGAGGCCTTGCAATTGATAGAGCGGATACCCCGGGATAAAATCCCAACTGCTATTCTGAAAAAATTTTTCCCGCCTTCGAGTTCAGATCATTCAGCGGACAAAAAGAATTGAAACTCCGTTAATATGCTTAAAAGAGCTTTCGATATCCTGCTCGCCGCCGCTCTTCTGGCAATTTTAAGCCCGCTTTTCGTCGTTTGCGCATTTCTGGTGCGGTTCGGATCACCGGGGCCGGTGCTTTACTTTTCAAAGCGTATCGGGCGGGGGAATGAAATTTTTTTGATGCCGAAAGTTCGGTCCATGCATGTCGGCGCTCCCCAAGTCGCCACCCATCTCATCCAAAATCCGGAAAGTCTTCTTACCCCCGCAGGGCGATTCCTGCGCCGAACCAGCCTTGATGAGTTGCCTCAATTATGGAGTGTTTTGGTGGGAGACATGTCTCTAGTCGGTCCACGCCCTGCGCTTTTCAATCAGCATGATCTCGCGGCCGAACGAACGAAACTCGGCATCCACGCTTTGCGTCCAGGCATCACGGGGTGGGCTCAAGTCAATGGTCGTGATGAAATTTCCCTTGAACGAAAGGTCGAGTTGGATCACCACTACTTCCTTAATGCGTCTTTTCTTTTCGATCTGAAAATCATTCTTTTAACCCTATGGAAAACCACGCGATCGGAAGGAGTCAGCCATTGATGCGAACAGCGCGCGGAAATAGATTTTCTCAATCTTTGCATGATCTGGTTGCCGGCCCACTGCGCGGCCCTCTCTTGCTGGCGTCCTACGCACTGATATTTTGTGTTTCCTCCTTGTTGGCGCTCTTGACCCGGTTCGATCTGAATATACCGCCGGAGTTTCTGCAAAGGTGGGCGGAATCCATTCTATGGGTCATTGCCCTGAAATTAGCCATCCTTGCAGCATTCGGACAATTCCGGAGTCTGCTGACTTTTTTTAGTTTTCCGGATGCCAAAATGATTTTTGTTGCTCTGGGCTCTGCAGCGATCTTCCAACTCGCGGCTTGGTTTGTCTCGGGTGGAGTGGGGATGATTCCGAGGGGCACAATCGTGGTGGATTTTATTCTCTCATTCCTCGGGGTCTGCGGGTTGCGGATTGTAATGAGGATTCTTCGGGACCGTTTCTTCGCCAAAAGAGCTCACGCCGCGCAGGCCAAGAGAGTGGCGATCCTTGGTGCAGGCCAGGCCGGCGCAGTGCTTGCTCGCGAGATACAAAGCAAGCCGGGTCTCGGCTTGGATGTGGTGTGCTTTTTTGATGATGATTTCAAAAAAATCGACCGCACGCTCCATGGAATCCCCGTGGTTTCCAATTTCGAGGAAATGCTCCCAGCCATGTCCAGGCTGGAAATTGCGAAGGCCATCATAGCAATGCCTGGAGCATCTCCGGTCCTGATTTCCAGGCTCGTGTCAGACTTGAACACAGCAGGCATTGACCACGATATTCTGCCATCGGTGAATTGCATTCTCACCCGGAAGTTCTCGGTGGAGCGCCTTCGCCATGTTGCGCCGGAGGATTTGCTTGGCCGTGCCCCTGTTTTGCTGGATGAAGATGCAATCAATTCCTTCATTCATGGCGCACGTGTCCTAGTGACGGGTGCCGGCGGCAGCATTGGACGGGAGCTCTGCCGCCAGATTGCCGCCCGTAACCCGGAGGTGCTTATCCTTATGGAGCGGGCAGAGCCGGCGCTTTTCGAGGTGGAGCAGGAAATTTTGCGGGATTATCCATCAGTCGCCTTGGAGGCTTTGGCCGGCAGTGTCTGCAATGAGCACCAATTGGAAACTGTGTTTTCCACTCATTTGCCCACAATTGTTTTCCACGCGGCGGCCCACAAGCATGTCCCGTTGATGGAGAAGCAGCCCGGAGAGGCAGTTTGGAACAACACTTTTGGCACCCTTTTTTGTGCCCGCGCTGCTCAAAGACATGGAGCCAGGAGATTCGTTCTGGTCTCGACCGACAAAGCCGTCGATCCCTCGAATGCCATGGGTGCCAGCAAGCGTCTCGCTGAACTTGTGCTCTCCGAGTTGCAGGGGCGGGATGGCAGCCCCACGGTTTTTTGCTCCGTGCGCTTTGGCAATGTCCTGGACTCCTCTGGCAGCGTGGTTCCCGTTTTCCGCCGCCAGATCGCCATGGGCGGGCCCGTGACCGTGACCCATCCCGAGGTGGAGCGTTATTTCATGAGCATCCCCGAGGCGGTTGGATTGATTCTTCAATCCGCCACCTTTGCCGGACCAGCCGATTCTTTCGTTCTTGATATGGGCTTTCCGATCCGCATCGATCAACTCGCGCGCCAGATGATCGAGTTGCAGGGCTTCAAGCCCGACCGCGATATCTCGATTGTTTACACCGGTCTGCGGCCCGGGGAAAAACTTCGCGAGACGCCCATTCATCCTAGCGAGAGGATTGCTCCATCATCCCATTCAAAAATCCGGCGGATTTTGCAGTCCACCGTCCCGTCGGTGGCGGAGCCATTGGAGGCGATGAGATGGCGTCTCCACTACATGCCTCCCACCGAGGTGATGGGGTGGATGGCTTCACTGATCGCCGGTTCCCACGGTGGTTCGCAGAGCCCGGATTCCCAAGCGCAGGGATTTCTGAACTCTGCTGGAAAAGAATCGGCCTGACTTGATTTTCGAATACCCGGATAGATAGTTCCTTCCGATCTACGATCCCAAGTTTTCCAAACAAACCAACCTTCACATTATGATGAAAAGCATCTCACTCCTTATTTTGGGCGCATTCCTTGGCTTGGGGGCCGGCTACCTTCTCAAAGGCCGTCTCGACCCCGTTCCTGCACAGGATTCCGCTTTGAGCGATAAAAACGATTTGCAAGCCTACTCGAATGGCGGCGAGGCAAGCTCGACACTACGGTCCTCCCAAGCCGATGTGAAAACCCAGCCAAGCGCTCCGGCAAGGCCTGCGATTGTCCCGCAGGTTGCTCCTGTGGCATCATTCTCGGAGACCGGCAAGGCGCTTGCCGTTTTGGGCGAAGCTCGAAGCCACCGGGAGGTCGTCGCGGCCCTTGAAAATATTCTTCCCCGCCTGCGCAGTGGAAATCCCCAGGAGATCGCCAAATCCGCACTCGAAATGCCCGAAGGCGCTGAGCGCGATATGGCCCTCATGCTTTCCCTCGGCGAATTGGCCGAGCGAAATCCCTCGGAGGCCCTTCGCTTCGCGGAATCCCTGCCAGTCGGCGATGATCGTGATCAGGCTCTTCGGTGGATTGCCTCGGGCCTTCCTTCTGGGAACATTGAGCGGACTCTGTCTTTGGCGGACAGCGTTGAGGATTCTGACCTCCGCGAACTCATCGTGGCAAAAGTCATCGCCAAGGAGGCGGAGAGCAACCCTGCTTCCGCAATGAAGGCGCTCACAATGATTGAGGACCCTGCCATCCGCGCGAATGCCCTGGCGGCAACCGCCGAATCTTGGGTTTCCGCCGATCCCGGCGCGGCCTTGGAGCACGCAAAGAAGAGCGACGATCCCGCCGTTCGTTCGGATCTGCTTGCATTTCTCAGCTCCTCTCCGGAAGCCGACAGTAAGCAGGTTTTTGAGGCCGTCTTGGAGCAAATGCCATCTGGCATGGCGTATCAAGCCGCGATCTCCGACCTCTTTGAAAATTGGGCAGTAAATGATCCTTCCGCTGCTGCCGCCGCCCTGTCGAAAATCCCGCCCGGCCCCGCCCTCGACTCGGCCACATCGGAAGTAGCCAGTGCCATGGCCGGCTCCTCTGCTCCGAAAAAAGAGGTTGCGTCTTGGATTGGCAGCTTTCCCCAAGGCAGTGCCCGTCTTGAGGCCTTGGATGGCTTTTACTCGGAATGGGCCCGCACTGACCCCTCCGGAGCGCTTGGCGAAGCCGCCCGCTTGACCGGTGGAGATCGAAACGCCGCTTTAACCAGCCTTGTGAATTCTTGGGCAGGCGAGGATCCTGCCAGCGTCCTCCAATGGGGAATCCGTGGCGCCAATGGATTCGATGAAGCGAGGGATCTGGCTGTTCAATCTGGTATTCGCGGCATCGCCCGCGTCGATCCCGCCGAGGCCACGCGTCAGATCGGCTCCATTCCTCCCGCCTTGCAAGCTTCCGCGAACAGCGCGCTCGTGGAGGTTTGGAGCGAGGTTGATGCGGAGTCTGCGGCGGCTTGGCTGTCTTCCAAACCCAAGGGGCCGGCGATCGATGGCGCGGCAGGCCGTTTGGCTTTGTCGCTCGCGCGAGAGGATCCTGAGATGGCCATGGAATGGGCGTTGGCAATCACCGCGCCGGAGTCCCGCACCAAGACCGCGCGGGAAGTCGCCCAGCAATGGAAACAGCGAAATCCCGACGCCGCCCGCGCATATTCCTCCAAAAATTCCTCCCCTTCCATCTCAGCAATATTTGCGGATTAACCCGTCATTTCCGTGTTCCTGAAATCGCGCGATTCCATTGCATATTTCGCCGCCCAAAAAAATTTCAAAAAGTTTCAAAAAAAATATTGACGGGAACTAGTGGGGGGATAGTCTGCCAAAGGCTCCACTCATACTCTCGAGGGTTGTGTAGGGCTTTAGTTAAGCAAAACAAAATCATATGATCAAAAAAACCATACTACTCGTCACTGCAGTGATGATCGCCGCTTCGTCGGTGTCATATGCAGCGACAAAATCCATCAAAGTCTCCAACCTAGGAAATAAGACCTATTTCTACAAAGTTGGCAACACCGTCAAAAAAATCTCGCCCGGTTCGACAAAGTCCTTTCCTTTGAAGGGCCTCAAAAGCGTGAAAATCACCGCCGGCACATCCAAATCCGGAAACTCTGTCAAGGGCGACAAAGTGAGCTTCCCTAAGCTTTCGATTTCCGAAGCCAAGGCGAATCCCTTCGTTCAGACCAACCCTGTGACTGGTCAGACCACGGATCTCTCGAACTAATTCGGGAAATTAGAAAATAACTAACCCAACCGGGAAGCACCCGAAGACCTCGGTCTCGATGCTTCCCGGTTTTTTTTCGTTTTGAACAACTCCAGGATTGATCAGGCTCGAGCCGTCTTGCGCGGTTTGGTTTTTTTGATTTTGGCCGATCTGGTCTTTTTGCAGCACGGTCGCCTGCCGACAATCGATGGCTTCTCATTCCGCTTTCTGCTTTTCGTGCTCACGCTTTCAGGTTGCCTGTTTCTTTTCTTTTGGGTGCCACGCAGCGAGAGGCGACTTTTTCTCAAGCCTGTCCAAGGGTGGCTTGGGGTCACTGTTTTATTGATGGGTGTTGCTGCGCCTGTATGGGGTGCCCTGTGGGGCCTCGCAGGCGGTGCACCGTGGCGTGATGTGGTGAATGATGCGAATGGCCACGCCTTCTACCTCATTGCTCTGCCCATGGCACTGGCGCTCGACGACAACCATACGGGTTGGCTTTTC
>JAPLTI010000295.1 GCA_026398285.1 Verrucomicrobiota bacterium | reverse complement strand
ATTTGGGACCAACTGCCACGCTATCCGAAGTGGGAGGAGGATGTGCGTCAGCGTGCTTGGAAAGACTACGAGCGTGATCGGGAGTTTTTTCCGGCTCTTGAGGCGGCGTTACCCAAGGGGGCAATGGTTTTTGAATTTCCCATAAAAGATTATCCAGAAATGGGGCCGATTCGTGAGATGGGTGACTACGAGCATTTTCGCCCCATTCTCCATACACAAGACCTCCGCGTAAGCTATGGCACAATCAAAGGCCGGGGAGACACGGATTGGCAGAAAGCGCTGGCTGGACAATCCCCAGCGGAAATAGTTTCTGCTTTGGAAAGTAAGGGTTTCTCAGCCATTCTCATCAATCGCAAGGCTTATGAGGACCTTGGCAAAACCTTGGAAGCTGCGCTGCTTGTTAATGGGGCCGTGAGTCTCATGGAAAACCAAGACTTTGCCGTATTGAGGCTTCAAGAAAAAGCTGCGCAGTGATTATTTTTTCTGAATCAATAAGCTATTCCAAAACACACCTTCGCCTAAAGTCGAAATAATGAGTTTGGTTTCTCGATGCAAATGAAAGTGTTGTTGAATGGCAAACCGTCCGTTTTGGATTGTTGCTTCTCCTAGTATTGCATCTGCGGCTTGGATGCTGACGCGTGTTCCATCTTTGCCGCTTCCTTCGAGCGTCGCGATCAAGTCTCCGCTGGATATAGTTTCCAATTCGATGTGTTGAGTTTTTGTGATTCTGCCGGATTTTTTCAATGAAGATCCTTGCTTCCAAAATTCGGACAGTTCTTCGTTTGGGAGAAAGCCTCCGAATCGTGCGGCAATGATGGGCGATTGGTTCGTTGGCCCCCTTGTGCAGATTTTGTAGTAATCCCCGATCCATGCCGGTAAAAAGCCTTCAGGGGCATTGGGATTTAAGTTGGCTGGAGGCACGGGGATTCCCGCCTGCGAGATGGCAGGGGTAATGATCGCATCTTCTTCACCGGGGTGTTCCGCGTTCCCGCTCAGTAAAATAAGGTCCGGGGCATGCTGGTGGAGTTCCCGGAGCAGGCCGTAAATCTCAGTCGCGCCGCCATCTATCAGAATGCGCTTGGCGCTGGACGCACGCAAAAATTCCACAATTTTCCGAATTTCAACCGACCGACCGGGCATCATACGGCTCATCTGGTCGGTTTTTTCGTTTCGGAGTATCGAGCCGCCGCCAAAGAGGGGGCGCTGTCCATCGTAAATGAGGTGAGGTCGCAGAGAGGCCAGTGCCAATGCGGCAAAAATCATAGGCAGCCAGCGAGGTCGCAAGTGGTCGAGTAAAATGCCTGCCAGGGGAGCGGCCAGGAAGTAGGCGGGTATGAGCAATCGGCCTTGCCACGGCTGCCAGCGGAAAATCGCACAAAAGATCACCAGTGAAAGAAGCCCCATGGCAAAAAGGAGCAGGATGCCGGTATTCCTCCTGAAGTCTGCCAGGAAAAAACCAAAAGGCAGCAGCAGGAGGAGGGCAGTTTGGGCCGGAGCGGGCGCCAGATCCTCGAGTCCTGCAAAGTAGGGGAGGTGGAAATTCTGTCCATCAAAGGTCGTAGCGGGGTCATCCGCATCGCAGCCTGCCCACGCCAAGAGGGACCTTGTGCGGGATTCCAGGAATTTGTTCCAATGCTCCGACTCACATGTGAATTGTCCTGCGGCGTTTCGGACGGCAACATTGAAAAGGTCTTTGGGGCTGTGTGATTGGTTCGAGTGGTGGAGGTTGGGGCCAGCAGGGGAGCCAAAGACCTCGGCGTTGCGCAGGAGCTGAGGCGTTGCGGGCAGCAGTGCGAGCGCGACCCCCGGGACAACGGCCAAGGCCAGACCTCGCCCTGCGCCTTGGCGCAAATAAACCCAAGCCAAAGCAAGGCCTGCAGGCGGAAGGTAGGCGATGGCCGTTCCCTTTGTGGCGATTGCGAGCCCGGCGCAAAGTGCCGCAAGGAGAAGGATGCGGGCGCTGGCATGCGCCTCACCACTCCAGACGCGCAATGCGAGGAGAGCAGGCACAAGGATAAAAAATGCCAGAGTGATGTCGTTCTTGGCATTCGAGGCTTCAAAAAAAACGACAGGCACTAATGCGGCAAAAAGCACGGCCAGCCAAGACGCCCGCCAGCTTCCACCGAGGGTTTGCACAACAAGCCCCACAATTCCGCAGCACGCGATTAGAAACAGGCTCTGAACCAAATTATGCCAGTAGTCGCCGCCGGAAAGAATGAGAAGATTCAAGCCTATGAACTCACTCAATACGGGCATGGAAATCTGGTGCGAGTGGGCGGCGGTGAAAGGCTCCACACTGCCCTGCATGAGCCAATAAATCTGGCGCGGCATGTGGTAAATCTGCACATCGAAATTCATGGGTGGTGTTGCCACAGCCATGAGCAAGATCAGCGCGGCCGTGCCACCTAAAACAATGGCGATCCATGCAGGGCAGGCTTTCAGATTTTGCCAGAGTCTGGAGAGTTCACTCCGGCAATCGAGGCCTCTGCGGCTGGCCAGTAGAAAACCTGTCGGAAGGATCGTATAAAGAACCCATGCCGAAAAAACCGGCCCCCAAGAAAGCCGATCAATAGCGGATAGAGTCTCCGTGAGAACAAGTGAAAATGTCGCCAGCAACACGCAGGAAAGTGCCAGCGACCATCGCCAGTGCCGGCGACCGGATGGTTCCGCTGCGAAATGTGCTGCCATCCAGAGGAGTGTCGCGAAGAATGGCAGGCTGCCACAAAGTGTCTTCATAGCCGATTAGTGCGATTGGCGTCTGGAGAAGAGTTTTTTCCATTCGTCGCGAACCGCTCTGCGCAGATAAGAGACGATACCGCCCTCGTATTTTGCCTCCAGATGTTTCAGGTAGTCGTGCTGCTCCTCCAGCCAGTTCCAGAGCGTGGAGGTGGAGTGGTCTGTCGCTTGGAACCAACCGAGCATGACGGCCACCTCGGGATCGGCGGCGGCTCTGGATTCCAAGGCCGCCAGAGCTTTCGCTGCGAGTTGGCGATGGCGGGTGAACTGTATGCGCGGGTCTTCAGCCCGGAAGCGGGTCTGGCAATAAAACTTGGCGCACTCTTTTGGTGTGAATGCGACCTTTGCAAACGGGGCCACAGACACTCCCCAAGCGCTGTCTCCGCAGTGCCCGAAATCCGTCGGAAAGGGATTAGCCTGGAGAAAAACGGTGCGGTAGAGATTGCTCGCGCTGCTGCCCAATAATCCATGGGGCAACGATCCGCAAAGCATGGCTATCGTCTCTGTGCGACTAAGAAGCCGGTCGGCGAGTCCAGAGGAGCGGAAGGCGTTCGCAAGGCGGTTTGAAGGCATTTTTTCCTCCACAGGTTTCGAGCCATCCTCGTTCCGCATTTCCGGAGGGGAGATGACCACATCGGCATCGTGCTTGCGGGCGGTTTCCAAGAGGTGGGAGAGGCCGGCTGGGCTTATCGGATCCTCGACAGTTGAGATGTAACACCACGCCGCCTTCGATGCGGCGATGCCAGCATTCCAGCTTTGGTAAAGACCTGGAGGGTTGTGCACGAAACGGGCGGAAAATGGCGACAACGCGTCTTGGGCAAGCTCAAGCGAGCCATCGCTCGAGCCGCTGTCCACCACGATGATCTCTTCCACCTGCGGAGCCCATATTTTCACCGATTCCAAATGCCGGGCCAGACGCTCGCGGCAGTTGAAGATCGGAAGAACGGCTGAAATGGGATCAGGCATAGGCGGGGTTCAGCGAGTCAGGCCCATCAAGCGATCCAAAATCTTCGTGGCGGGCCAGCGGGCTTTTTTGATGAGTTGGTCTAGGGCCGTGCTGGCGTCCAAAAACGACTCGGTCTCTCGTTTTTCTAGTTTCCAGCAAGTGCGTGAATTCCCCGAATTGTCGGTCTCCCTCCAACGGATCACATGCAGCGAGCCGTCCGGGAAGGCGCTTTCCGGCAACATCTGCATCTCGCGTGTGATGTCGGCCACCTCGGCTTCATAGCGGGAGTGAACGCTCTTCGCCTCGTCGTGGAAGCGGAAGCCCGCGAGCGGAGCCTCCACCGAAGCGACATTCGCATGTTGAAAAAAACGGCTCCAAAGCCAGTAGTCTCCTGCCGAAGCGTGTTGGAGATCGATCGCCCCCCCAATTTTTTCCCAAAGAGACCTCCGCCAGAAGCAGCTTTCCTGTTGGAGAAAATCGTTATTGCCAGGCCCCCCGTGATGCCCCCGGTAAAACCGGCGCGCGGAAAATCCCGGCGTGCACCACAAGTTCTCAAAGGCTCCGTCCCCG
>JAPLTI010000352.1 GCA_026398285.1 Verrucomicrobiota bacterium | reverse complement strand
GTTGCCGGGCATTTCCGAGACCTCGATTTTAGTGAATCGTGAACTTTTTGTGCAATCGCCCGGTATTGCCGCCCGCTCTGAGGTGACTGGTGCAGACCCTGCTCTGTTCCGCGTTCTCTCGTTCCCATTGTGCGAGGGCCGCCTCCTCTCCGACTGGGATATGATAAACCACAACAGAATCTGCGTCCTTGGACGCGATGCGGCGAATATCTTTTTTCCTCAAGCGGGCGCGACAGGGCAATTCCTCCGGATCAATGGATCGCTTTTCGAAGTTGTAGGAGTTTTAGACTCGGTGCCGAACCACGACAGTGCGATTCTGATCCCACGCAACCAACCGATCCTTTTCCAAAAGGTGGAAGGGTTTGAGGCTGCCATCTCGAAGGTCGTGCTGCAGGCGGAAGACGAACGCCTGGTGGCACCGCTGGCCGCAATGGCTGATCGCATTCTAACCCGGCGGCATCATGAGGAGAGAGATTTCGAACTCACGATCCCCGAGTCACTCTTCCGCCAGCAGGAGCGGATCCGCGACCTTTTCAACCATATCATGCTTTTGATCACGGGCATCTCGCTTCTCGTGGGGGGAATCGGAATCATGAACATCATGTTGGCGTCGGTCATGGAGCGCACAAAAGAGATCGGCATCCGGCGCGGTGCCGGGGCCACCAAGCAGGACATCTGCATGCAGTTCCTCGCCGAGGCGGTTCTCCTCACAGCAACCGGCGGCATGGCAGGTGTCGGTCTTGGCATCGGGCTTTCGATCGCGATTTCGTCTTCCACCGGTTGGGAAATGCACATCCCCCCCCTCTCTGTAGCAGTGGCTTTTTCCTTCTCTGTTTTAACAGGCATTGTCTTCGGCTACTATCCCGCCAAAAGCGCCAGTGAGATGAACCCGATCGACGCCTTGAGACATGAATGACGCTTGCATCTCCGGCCTTCTTGCCATGGCATCCCTAGGCCTCAATCTGCATAGCGAGCGGCCGTTTTTAGAGATTGCCCCGGCTCCTTTCGAATACGCACTGGAGGCCGCGGGAACCATCGATGCCACAGGCGGCTCGCCTCTCGCTGCTCCGACATCACCGCTTCCGCGCCAACTCCTCTCGCTGCGCCCCGAAGGAGAGCTCGTTACCGCCGACAAGGTCGTGGCGGAATTCGACCCCGCTCCCCTTGAGGAACGGATTGCCGAGTTGCGCGTTCGCTTCCAGGAAATGAAACTCTCCCGGGAAGACCTCGCGGCCTTGCAAGCCAACCGCCGGCTCGATGCGGAATTGCGCATGGATAGCTCGCGGGGCGGCGCGGCACTTGCCGAGATCGATTTCAAGCGGCTCGCACACGATAGCCGACTACAGATTCTTCAAAGCGAGACCGGGCTCGGCTCCGCGAGACGCCGGGTCGACTCGGCCAGAAATCAACTCGCCCTCACCACTCTTCAAGGCGACAAGTCGCTCACCGAAGCAGGCCGCCAAGCGGATGCCATTCTAAAGGAAATCGAGGATCTTTCCCAAGACATTCCCCGCTACATACTCCGGGCTGAAAATAGCGGCCTCCTCGTTTACCAAACACTTCCCGTGGCGGGACAAGTGCGCAAGGCGCAGCCGGGCGATTTCCTCGAGCCGGGCCAGATTTTCGGCCGCATCCCAAGTGAAAATTCTTTTGTGGGCCGCATCCATCTCGACGAACGCCAGGCCGTGAAAGCCAAAATCGGTTTGCCAGTGGAAATCCATCTGCGCTCACGCCCCGGTCAGCCCCTTAACGGCTCATTGATTCAAATCCTACCGGGGCC
>JAPLTI010000137.1 GCA_026398285.1 Verrucomicrobiota bacterium | reverse complement strand
GGTCTGCGCATAGGCTGCGATATTTTTTTCCAAGTCAAAAGTCAGGAGCCATCCGCCGAGGACGGGGCCGATCCAGCGGGCGAGGCTGCCGGCGGATTGCAGGATGCCGAGCGCGCGGCCTTGCCATTCGGCGTCCACATTGCGCGAGGCGATGCCGGAGAGCGTTGGGCTGAGCAGGCTGTTGCCGGTGGCGATTCCAGCGCAGGCGAGTAGGAGCATGGGAATGCTGGCGGTGAATGGCATGGCAAACAGGCTGCCGGTGAGGATGAGCGCTCCGGCCGTGGCCAAGCGCGCTTCGCCGAATTTTTTCACCAAGCGGCCGATGAGTCCGCCTTGGATGACGACGCCGATGACTCCCAGCATGGCGAAAACATAGCCGGTCTGTGCGGTGTTGAACTCGTAGCGGTGGGCAACAAAAAGCGCGAAGACGGCTGTCATGATGGAAAATCCCGCGATCAAAATAAAATAGGTCGCCACGGTCGTGAAGTAAGGTCCTGTGCGGACATGCTGTAGGATGGCCGGGAAGAGGCGTTCTTTTTGGGTCCCGCGCTTTTCCTTCGGCAAGGACTCGGGAAGCACGAAGAAGATGAGCACGGCATTCGCGAGCGCGAGTGCTCCAGCCAGATAGAGCGGAGCGGATTCACCAAACCACGACGCCGTTGCTCCTCCGAGCGCGGGACCGAAAACAAAGCCCAGGCCGAATGCCGCTCCAATGAGGCCCATCGCCTTCGAGCGGTTTTCGGGGGATGTGATGTCGGCGACATAGGCTTGCGCGGTGCCAATACTGCCGCCGGAGATGCCGTCAATGATGCGGCCCACGAACAGCATCGCGAGCGAGTGGCCGATGCCCATGATTGTGAAACCCAGAGCGGTTCCGAGCGTGCTGATGATGAGAACCGGCCGGCGTCCGAAACGATCGGATATCTGGCCAAAGACGGGCGCGGCGAAGAACTGGATGAGCGAGAAGATGCCGAAGAGCCAGCCGATCTCCCACGGCGTCGCGCCGAACCGCTCGGCGTAGAAGGGCAGGACGGGAATGACGACTCCGAATCCCACCATGTTGATGAAAATTGTAAGAAAAATAATGCCGAGTGCGGCGCGATTGGATTTTTGCATCAGGGTTTTTTATTGGCCTCCCCGGCGGGTGAGTCCAGCGCCTCGCGCAGGCGGGCGACTTGTGCGGCGAGTTCCGCCGGATTTTTGGATTTTTGTTGTTCGACCTTCTGGCCGATGGCGAGGACGGTTTTCTGCATTCGGGAAAGGGCGGGTATCTTGAGGATTTTTGCCATGCCGGAGCTTGGAGTCACGAGATTGGTGTATCGAATCACAGAAGTGCCGTTTTCAAAAGGCTCGATGAGCATGTTGCCTTCTGCGGCTTTTGTTTGGAGGGCGCGGAGGAGTGTCCAGGAGGCTTGATAGCCTTCGCCGAGCGCCTTCATTTCGTTGCGCGCGGTGTAGACCTCGTCGCTGAGAATCGGCACCTCGACGGCGTAATCCACCTCCATCACAGAGGCGGTGATTTTTTTTGAGATCTTGGACTCCAGCACATCCGGGATGAAAGTCTTGGCTTGGTCGTAGTCGAAAAATACCGCCGCAACCTCTTCCGGAGTGGCCTTGATGCGTTTGTAGATGCGAACCTTCGGCCAGGGCTTGCCGGAAATATCCTGCTCTAGAAAGATCAAGTCGCCTCCTGCCAATTTCTGCCTTTGGTCGCGCGATAAGTCATCAAGCAGGCCTGCGGTTGCGGCGGGCCATGCCAGAAGGTATGCCGCCAAGCAGAGAAAAGTCAGTCGCACGCGAGTCATCGCCGCTTATAGAAAGCGGGAGCGGGCGTGCAATCAAGGCCGCGATGTCAAAAAATCGCTTTCGCAGGCGGGAGAGCTGATGTTCAATTAAAAGACACAAGGGCAATGGCAAAGCAGCAGACGATTCTTTTGGTGGACAGGGACACCGACTTTTTGGAGTGGGCAAAAAACCAACTCCAGAGCAAAACCGCACGCGTTCTTACAGAAGAATCCTCCGATGCAGGCTACAAGACCTTCTGCCTCGAAGAGCCCGAACTCGTCCTCGCCGAGATGAATTTGCATCCCTTCACCGGCATGGAGCTTCTCGCGAAAGTCCGCAAGCACTCGCCGAATGCCATGGTCATTCTCACCAGCGCATTCGGCACCACCCAATCGGTGATCGAAGCCATGAAAATGGGGGCTTTCGATTTTGTGCGGAAGGAACAGCTCCCCTTCAATCTGAAGGTCGTGGCCGATGCCGCTCTCCTCGCGGCAGCGGAACTCCGCTCCGCAAACGCCTTCCAGCCGCAACTCACCGTCGAACAGCACCGGGATGAAATCGTCGGCCGCTCCGAGGCCATGCAGCAGGTCTTCAAAATGGTGGGCCGCGTGGCCGGCAGCGACGCCGCTGTCATGGTCACGGGCGAGAGCGGTGCGGGCAAGGAACTCGTTGCCTGCGCGATCCACAACTACAGCGCCCGCAGCAACCGAAGCTTCCTCGCGATCAATTGCGCCGCTATTCCAGAAAATCTTCTCGAGAGCGAGCTGTTTGGCCACGAGAAGGGAGCTTTCACGGGCGCGGCGACACAGCGGGTCGGGCGCTTCGAACAATGCAACAAGGGCACGCTTTTTCTCGATGAGATCGGTGAAATGCCACTCCAGGTGCAGAGCAAAATCCTCCGCGTTCTGCAGGAAGGCACCTTCTCCCGCGTCGGCGGCAACGAGACGCTGCACACGGATGTCCGCATCGTTTGCGCAACGAACCGCAACCTCGAAGAGGAGGTGGCCAAGCGCACCTTCCGAGAGGATCTTTTTTATCGGCTCAATGTGGTGCGAATCCACATTCCGCCGCTCCGCCAGCGCGTCGATGACATCCGTTTGCTCGCCGAATATTTCCTTCAAAAAATCGCCAACCGCACGCACACGCCCCCGCTGAAGCTCACTGAGGAGGCTGTGCGCGTGCTCGAGTCCTATCCTTGGCCCGGCAATGTGCGCGAACTCGAGAATACGCTACAGCGCGCTTCCGTGCTATCCACCGCCGACATTCTTTTGCCAAAGGACATCCCGCTCGGAGTCGCCTCGCCCGAGACGCTCTCACAAGGTGACGCGGCATCCCTCGAGCTCATGCCGAAGGAACGCGCTGTGGAGGTGCTCTTCCAAGCCGCTGCGGCTGACTCCTCGCTCCCGCTTCTGCCTTGGATCGAGCGCGAATTCACCCTCCGTGCCATGCAAAAAACCGGCGACAACCAAGTCCGTGCCGCCAAGATGCTCGGCATCACCCGCGCCACACTCCGAAAACGCCTCGACCGCAACAGCGCTATTGAGGAAGAAGAGGAGTGAATGTTGACTTGGAAACAAAGCGGGAGCGCATGGGAAAAAGTGGAATCGGTGCCGCTAGCGGACCGGGGATTTCGCTATGGGATGAGCGTCTTTGAGACGGTCGCAGTCGTGGCCGGGCGGCCTTTGCTTTTTGGGGGGCATTTGGAGCGTTTGCGACTGGCAGCCGGGACTTGCGGGCTGGATTTGCCGCCGCTGCCGGAGTTTGATTTTTCGAGGCTTTGGACGGGGGTGTTGCGCTTTTATGTGACGGCGGGAGCGGGCGCACCGGGCGATGCTTTTGAGGGGAATGTCTACGCGCTTTTCGAGCAAGCGGAAGCGGGATGGAATCTATCAGCATTGCGAGTGATGTCTTGCGCCGCGCCGTATTTACCGAGGCCGGGAGGGTGGAAATCCGGCAACTACTGGCAAAACATCGAAGCGATGGGCCTGGCAAGGCGGACTGGTTGCGACGAGGCCTTGTTATTCAATCCAGCAGGGATGCTTGTCGGAGCTGCCATGGCGAATGTCTTTCTGCAAATCGACGGGAAATGGATTACTCCGGCGCTGGAAACCGGCGCGCGGGATGGTGCTGTGCGCTCATGGGTGTTGAACCGCTTCAGCGCAGACGAAGGGATTTTAGAGAGTCGGGATGTGGCGCGCTGCAGCGCTGCATTCCTCACAAACAGCCGCATCGGAATTCGCTCTGTGCGGGAACTGGATGGCCGTCCTCTGGCCAATGAGGCCAGCGGCATTCAGCAGAAATACTTGGATGACATTTTCGCCGCTTGAGTCCTTTTTAAACCAGGCGGAATCCGATTCCTCGATCGCGAAACTTCTGAAGGCCAAGCCGGGGTCGATCGTTCCCGAAATCGCCGAGGCCGCGCAGCCTTTCGTGGCGGCATTGCTGATTGGAAAAATGAAAGGGCGCGTGTGGGTCGTGTGCCGCGATGTGAAGAGCCAGGAGGAAGTCGCCGCCGAGCTTGCGGCATGGTGTGGGCGAGTGAGGCTTTTTCCCGATTTGGAAATCCCAAATGCCGAGGCGCTGCCTGATGCCGAAACAGAGTCCGAGCGCTTGGATTTGTTGCGGACACTGGCCCGCAGCGGCGGCGATGAAGTGGTGGTGATCCATGCCGGGCAATGGGACTCCGCCACGCCCGCGCTGGGCTCGGTGAAACGCGAGATTTTTATCTTGGAGAAAGGGCAGAACATTCCGCTGGAGGAGGTGATCTCGCGCCTGGAAACATCAGGCTACGTCTCTGCGCCGCAGGTGGCGGCGCGCGGGCAGTATGCCCAGCGCGGCGGGATCCTAGATGTCTTTTCCTGGCAGCAGCAGCGTCCAGTCAGGCTGGAGTGGTTCGATCTGGAAATCGATTCGCTCCGCGAGTTCGATCTCGATACGCAGGGCTCTGTGGGCGAGGTCGCCCACACGGAAATCTACATCGGGCGCACAGACGCCTCAGAGGGAACCCTGCGCGATTATCTGGGCGCAAAGGATCGCGTCATCACCATCGAGCCGGACGCCGAGTTCGAAGGCCTCGGCATAGGAAGCGGCGGCGAGGCGACGAAAGCCGCAGCGGTGTTTTATCCCCCGCCCTTCGGCGATCTCGGGGCTGGCGACTTGGTGCTGAATGAAACCAAGCGCGACCGTTTTTTTAATCAGCTCCACAGTTGGGCGACTGACCGATGGACGATTGCCTTCGCCTGCGTGAACGAAGGAGAGGGAGAGCGGTTTCGCGAGATGGCGGCGGACTTCGATTTCGACACCTCGAATCTGATCTTCCTCACCTCGCGGGCGACTCGGGGATTCGTCTGCCCGCAGGCGAAGTTGGCGCTGCTTGCGGAGTCCGAGGTCCTCGGACGCTCGGCCAGCCAGCGCGCGCACCGGGCGGCTTTGCGACGCGAGCGGGTTCGGGCGGGGCGGGCGGTCATGGATTTTTCGGAATTCGAGGCGGGCGACCTCGTGGTGCATCTCGACCATGGAATCGGCCGCTACGAGGGACTCGAAAAATCGCCCGACGGCGAAGGCGAGGTGCTGGTGCTGGAATTCGCCAACACCGCCCGACTCTATGTGCCGCTGGATCAGGCCTGGCAGGTTGCGCGCTATGTTGGCCTAGGCCGCAAATATCCCGAACTCTCAGAGTTGGGCGGCGCGCGATGGAAAAAAGCGAAGGAAAAAGCCACGCAGGGCATTTACCAATATGCCGCCCGCATGCTCAAGGTGCAGGCCGAGCGTGAGACGGCTGAAGGCCACGCATTCCCGCCGGACTCCCACTGGCAGCAGGAGTTTGAGCGTTCGTTTCATTTCACCGAGACGCCGGATCAGCTCAAGGCGATCCGCGATGCCAAGACGGACATGGAATCAACGCGCGCGATGGATCGCTTGATTTGTGGCGATGTGGGCTTTGGCAAAACCGAAGTCGCCATCCGGGCGGCCTTCAAAGCCGTAACCAGCGGCAAGCAGGCTGTGATTATTGCTCCCACAACAGTCCTTGCGCAGCAGCACTGGCAGAACTTTCGCGAGCGCATGAGTGAGTATCCGGTCACTATCGAACTCCTCAGCCGCTACCGCTCTGCCGCAGAGCAGAAGAAGGTGATCAAGGCTCTCGCAGATGGCAGTGTGGACATCGTTGTCGGAACGCACCGTGTCATTTCGCAGGATGTCATTTTCAAGGATCTCGGCCTTGTCGTCGTCGATGAGGAGCAACGCTTCGGCGTGAAGCACAAGGATGCGCTGAAGGAAAAATTCCGCCTCGTTGATGTGCTTACCCTCTCGGCAACTCCGATTCCCCGCACGCTCTACCTCTCGCTCATGGGCGCGAGGGATATGTCCGTGATCGAAACCCCGCCGCCGAATCGGCAACCGGTGGAAACCATCGTCTGCGGCTACGACGAGCGCGTCATCCGCGACGCCATCAATCGCGAGCTCGCGCGCGGCGGGCAGATTTATTTTCTGCACAACCGGGTTCAAACGATCGAGCGCGTCGCGGCGAGGATTCGCGAACTCTGCGAGGGCGCGCGTGTCATCGTCGGCCATGGGCAGATGGAGGAAAAGGAACCCGAAGGCGTCATGCAGAGCTTCGTGGCAGGCAAGGCGGATATTCTGGTTTCGACGACGATCATCGAGAGCGGCCTGGATATTCCCAATGCGAACACGATAATCATCGACCGCGCCGACCGCTTCGGACTGGCGGATCTTTATCAACTACGCGGACGCGTCGGGCGCTCCGGAACAAAAGCCTACGCCTACCTGCTTCTGCCACGCGAATTGATGTCCGTCGGCGCGGCGCGCAAGCGGGTTTCAGCGATCAAGCAATACTCGGAACTGGGATCGGGTTTTAAAATCGCCATGCGCGATCTGGAGATTCGCGGCGCGGGAAATCTGCTCGGCACCGAGCAGAGCGGGCACATCATCTCCGTCGGCTTCGACCTCTACTGCAAGATGCTCCGCCGCGCGGTGGATTCCGTGAAGGGTCAGAAATCCTTCGGTGCCACCACCGCATTGCGATTTGATTTTTTGGTCACCGAGGAGGGCGAGTTCATCAAGTCCGGCGGCATTCCCTCTTTTGTTCCAAATGCCTACATGGGCGAGCCGAAATTAAGGATCGAAGCCTACCGGCGCTTGGCGGAGGTCGGAACGCGTGCCGAGGCGGATGCCCTGCGCGTGGCATGGCGCGATCGATTTGGCCCACTGCCAGCGGCTCTCGAAAATGCCCTCCTATGCGCAGCCATTCGTATCGAGGCCTCGCAACGACGCATCAGCCTGGTCGAAGTGAAGGATGAAAAGCTCATGCTCACCCGCGGCGGCAGCTATGTATTGATCGGCGGTCGGTTTCCCCGCTTGACGGTTCCCGACCCCGATTTTAAGCTCCGCGGCGTGTTGAGCTTCCTCGAAACGATGCAAAGCCGATGAGACGATTTTTCGCAATTTTTGCAACCTGCCTGGCTGCTGTCCTATCCATCCCTACCGCGCACTGCCAGCAGGCCGAGGTCATCGATGGAGTGGCTGCCATCGTGAACAATGAGGTCATCACAATTTCTCAAGTGCGCGAACTCATCGGCGCCCGCGAGCGCGCCATGCGCGATTCTTACCGTGGTCCCGACCTCGCCGACAAGGTCAAGGAAATGAGACTCGCCGCCCTCAAGGATCTCGTCGACCGCCAACTCATCTTGCAGGAGTTCCGCAAAATGCAGGAAAAGGGAGCGAACATCCCCGATTATGTCGTGGACGACCGCGTGCAGACAATCATCCGCGAGGAATTCGGCGGCGACCGCGCGGCATTCGTTCGAACCCTGCAAGCCCAGGGCTACACGCTCACCCGCTTCAAAGAGATCGAAAAAGAAAAGATCATCGTTCAGGCAATGCGCCAGGCCAAGGTCACGGACAACTTTGTCGTCTCTCCCAAGCAAGTTCAGGATTTTTACGATAAAAACCGCACAGCCTATTCCCTGCCGGAACAGGTCAAACTTCGTATGATCGTCCTTCGCGAGGGCAACAAAGATGACATCGGCTCAGGCGGTGACAAGAAGCAGACAGCCGAGGAAATTCGCCAGAAACTTGTTGGCGGCGCGGAATTCGAGCGCATGGCCCAGATGTATTCCGAGGACGAAAGCACAAGCGACACCGGCGGCGACTGGGGGTGGATCGAGCGGAACACACTGAACGAACAACTCACCAAAACAGCCTTTGCTCTCAAGGCCGGAGGCATCAGCCCAGTCATCCACATCGGCGACTCCTACTACATTCTTTATGTCGAAGCCCGTAAAAATTCTTCAGTCAAACCACTTGGTGAGGTGCGTGAGGAAATCGAGCGTAACCTCATGCAGCAGGAGCGCATGAAAGTCCAACAGCGCTGGCTCGATACACTGCGCCAAAAAGCCTACATCAAAATCCTGACTTAGAGAGCTATGCGTTTGGGGTAAAAGAAACCTGTTTTCTTGAAAATCATGCCTGCACCCATCAAGTCAGCTTCCCAGATTTTCATTCGCGTTGGAGTTAGGAAATTCGATGGACTACATGTGATCGAGGAGTGGGACACCTCTGGAGGTCCACCGCTCAGCCTCGCTGATAAAATCTCCGAGTATCTCATTCGGATCGGTGATTCCAACAGCCTCTGCCTGAATATTGTCATTCAATTGTTGACGGACGGCAAAGTGCGTGTCGATTTCCGCGATATCACAGAGCGCATTCTTTTGCTCAATTCCCAAGACATCATGTCACGCGTGGAAGCTGTCACGGTCTTTGACCGCTGGCTTCAAGAAAATCGGGATAGCCTAGAGGGGACAGAGCAAACGCAGAAGATCATCATGCAACCGCCGCCAGCGAAGCCTCAGGTTGCATCCTGAGCCTTCAAAGAGCGTCGCCCAAACGAGTCTTACACAAATTTGCCCGGATTCAGGAGACCGGCTGGGTCGAGAGCTTTTTTCAGCGTTTGGTGGAGAGCTCGGGTTTCTTCGGATAAGGCCTGCGTCCACCAGGGTTTTTTGGCGAGGCCGATGCCGTGCTCGCCGGTGATTGCGCCCTGCCAGGCGAGGACTTGAGTAAAAAGTGCATCCAGCGCGGCCGACGATTTTTTTTGAACCGCTGGATCATCCGGATTCTCGACCATGATGTTTACATGGATATTCCCATCCCCCGCATGGCCGAAGCAGGCGAGGGGGAATCCGTATTGCTTCTGGAGTCGGGCGGCGAATTTCATGAGGTCCACCAACCGCCCGCGCGGAACGACGATGTCTTCGTTGAGTTTCTTGAGTCCGGTGGCCTTGAGGGATTGTGAGTAGAGGCGTCGCAGTCCCCAGAGAGCTTCGCAGGCGTCGGGCGTGGTGGCTTTTTGAATGCCAGCAGCGCCGGATTTTTTGAGAAGTTTTTCGAGATCCGCTGCCTCGGAGCGCACACTGGCTGGCTGGCCGTCCACTTCGATAATCACCTGCGCCTTGCCGGGCGGGAATTTTGCCGATGGGCTGTAGGCCCGGGCGGCATTCAAGGTGAATTCATCGGCGACCTCCAAAGCCGCCGGTAGAAAACCCGCTGCAAAGACATGCTGGATCGCGCGGGACGCCGCTTCGATGGATGCAAACCCTGCCGAAAGCACGGCACGCGCCGGCGGGAGCGGCAGCAGGCGCAGCGTGGCTTGCGTGACGACGCCCAGAAGACCCTCGGATCCGGTGAAAAGTCCGACCAAGTCGAAGCCGGTTTTGTTTTTGTGGGTGCGACCGCCGCAGGTCACCACTTTGCCGTCAGGCAATACGACCGTGAGACCAAGAATGTAGCTGCGGGTGACGCCGTATTTCAGGCAGCGCGGACCACCGGCATTGGTGGAGATGTTTCCGCCGATACTACAGTCCTTGAGGCTGGCTGGGTCCGGTGGATAGAAGAGATTTTTTTTACGGGCGGCTTCCTGGAGTTTTCCCGTGATGACCCCCGGCTCGACCACGGCCACGAAATCGCGCGTGTTGATTTCAACAATCCGGTTCATGCGGTCCATGCAAAGCACGATGCCACCCTGCGCGGGGGTGCAGCCACCGACATACCCATAGCCGGCACCGCGCGGCGTGACTGGTATGCCCGCACGATAAGCCTCCCGGAGAACAAACGCCGTCTCCTCGGTATTGGCAGGAAAAACCACAGCGGCCGGCGTGCCCTTGGCGAACCATTTGTCGGAGGCATAGACGGCCGGGGCATCATCCAGCACACGGTCGGCGCCGAGTTTTTTGTGGAGCTTGCGAAGAAGCGCGGCGTTCATGGCTGGCGGTTCGCTTGGAAAAAATGCCAGGACTCGGCCACGCCCTCGGCGGCTGGTTTCGAGGCCAGATGGCCGCCGGCTTTTTCAACAATCGCCCGCACCTCGGGAATCGCATTCGAGGGACAGCAGGGATGCCTGGCATAGATGCCATCGAGCATAGGGATGTCATTGAAATGATCCCCGGCCGCGAGAACATCGCTAGCGGAAATCTGCAAAATCCGGCAAAGCTCCCCGAGTGCCGAGCCCTTGTGGTAGTCGCTATGGGCAAACCGCAGGTAGATCGTGTTCCGCTGATAGGAAAACTCCGGCAGCTTGAGGCGCTCGGTTTCCAGAAAGGCGACAAAGTCATGCATCACTTGCTCATCTGAGGTGATCACCCCAGCCAGTTGACCGTTCTCTTCCGAGAGATTGATGCCCGGATGCCCATCGGCGAGCAGGCGGATGCGGTCAAAAATATGCGTCGACCGCGCGTAGAGGTCGTCGTGCCTCTTATAACAGGTCTCGTTCCACCCGTGCTCAGGAACCCATCGTCCATCGGGAGTCCGGTGAAAAATTTCCCGCTCGTTCGTGAGCAGGAAATCCGGCTGCACCGGCGGCTGAAATTTTTCCACACCCTCGATGGCATGCCAGAGACTGCGACCGGTATTCACCGCCCATAGGCCGCCGGATTTTTTATGCTCCACGAGCACGGCGGCGAAGTCTGGTGCGCACCGTCCATCAGAGAAGTGGCTGATCAGCGTTCCATCAAAATCCGTGCTCAAAAGCCTGAAGTGCGACATGGCCTCCCACTAAACACTCCCCGGAGCGCGGCCGCAATTTTTCTGTGTGTTGATTGTCGAATTTGTTACAATTCACCCATGAAATCCGCATACGAACTCGCCATGAGCCGTCTCGAAAAATCCTCCCCCGCCGTGCAACTCACTCTCGACCAAAAGCAGCAAATCGCCGAGGTCGACAGTTCGATCAACGCCAAGATCGCTGAGAAAAAAATCTTCCTCGAAGATCAAATTGCCAAAGCCCCCTATCAGGAACGCGACGCCCTCGAGCGCCAACTCGTTTCCGAAATCGCCCGCCTTGAGGAAAAGCGCGAACGCGACAAAGAAAAAATCCGGAACCCTGAGGCGGCTTGAGCACACTAAAAATAAATATTGACGTTTCTGTCGTTTTTTTTACAACTACCCCTCAGCACTGCTCGTGAAAGCCTGCGGTGCTGATCAAAATAACACACTATGAAAAAACTCACACTCGCACTCCTCACAGTTGCTGTCTCAGTCACTGGTGCCTTGGCAGGCACCTCGGCCAAGACCTTCAAACAAACAGTAGCTCCAGCCGCAGAATGCAAATTCCGCGATCAGGAACTCCAAGTCGACGCATTTGCCGCCGGCGCTTTCTACAACCAAGGCCGTCCAGGCTGGGGTGGTGGACTCGGAGTTAACTACTTCTTCACCAAATTCATCGGTCTCGGCGTCGAACAAGACGTCCTCGGCCGTGAAAAAGTTGGTGGTGGATCCAACACGGAATGGGCTACCTCTGGTAACCTCTTCCTCCGCTATCCGATCTGCTCGCTGAACCTCGCTCCTTACGCCCTCGTCGGCGGCGGCGCTGCCTACGGCACAGGCCGTGGCCATGGTTTCGGCAATGTCGGTGGTGGTCTCGAATACCGCGTTACAGACAACATCGGTCTCTTCTCCGATGCCCGTTGGGTTTACTCCTCCGAAGAGCCTAAGAGCGCCGTTCTCGGCCGCGCTGGTCTTCGCTTCGCGTTCTAATCCAACCAGTAGCTTAACTTAAACCAAGAAGCCGACTCGCAAGAGTCGGCTTCTTTTTTTGTTCAAAAATGGGCGGCCACCGCATGGGGTGAACACCCCGCTTGACCCATTAATCATCAAACATCGTCCATCCCATTCCACCACCTGGAACGCCACTCCTCGCTCTTCTCGGACAAGCTTTTTGGACGATCGTCCAAAAAGTTTGACTTCAAGCGTCGCAGGTTTTTACAAAAATTCCGTCTAATTTTTACACATATTATTTAATTGTATAAATTTGTATAAGACCAAAATTTTGGACGATCGTCCAAAATTTTGGTTCGCGCGAAAGAGGACGGATAGTATTTGCAGTTGAAGAGCGCTGAACCCAATGAGCGCTTCAGCAACTTTGGGAGGGATTGGTTTATTGCACCGAATCAAGCCCGGAGTCGGACGATCAGATCACCCGTATCCACCGCCTCGCCGGCTTGGGCGAGGATTTCATCGATCACGCCATCTGCAGGGGCGTAGAGGGTTGTTTGCATTTTCATGGCCTCAAGGGTGAGAATTTTGTCACCCTTGGCGACTTTTGCGCCCACGCCGACAGAGAGCGAGCTGACCATGCCAGGGATTGGTGCACCGACTTCGTTGGGTTTCGCCGCGTCGGCTTTTGGTCTGGAAACGGATTTCGTCTGGAGCGAGCGATCCAGCGTGGTCGCCTCGCGGGGTGTGCCGTTGAACTCGAAGGAAACAACGCGCCGCCCGTCCTTAGCCGGTGCGCCAACATTGATCAACTTTACGAACAAGGTCTTGCCCTGCTCGATATCGACCGCGATTTCCTCGCCGGGCTTCAGGCCATAGAAAAACGCGGGCGTCGGCAGCTTGCTGACATCGCCGTATTCGCGTTCGAATTTCGAAAAGTCCGCGAAGACATCCGGATACATGAGATGGCTGTAAAGGTCGTCGTCGCTCG